>PMBQ01000135.1 GCA_003152955.1 Candidatus Bathyarchaeota archaeon | reverse complement strand
TCTTCCTGCAAATCCCGGTTGTAGGCGAGCGGCAGGGCTTTGGCAAGGGTCAGCAGCGCAATGAGATTGCCATAAACGCGGGCGGTTTTACCCCGCATTAATTCCGGAACGTCAGGGTTCTTCTTTTGGGGCATGATGCTGCTTGTTGAAGCAAACTCATCTGGAATTTCTATGAGCGCAACATCGGCGGAGCTATAGAATATCAAGTCTTGTGCCATTCGTCCAAGGTCTACCGCTGTTATTGAGCAAACACTTAGGGCTTCTAGGACGAAATCTCTGCTCCCAACGGCGTCCAGCGTGTTTTCTAGTATTCCTTGAAAGCCGAGAAAACGTGCTACGAAGGCGCGATCTAAGTTGACGCTTGTGCCTGCTAATGCGGCGGCACCCATCGGTGATGCGTTGATACGCTTGTAAGTTTCATGTATCCTTTGAATGTCTCGGTGAATTGAATCTCCGTTAGCGAGTAGATAATGAGCGAATGTGAGAGGTTGAGCTGGTTGAAGGTGCGTGTAACCGGGAAACAATGATTTCACATGTTTTCTTGCAAGTTGGATAAGTCTGCGTTCCAACAGAATCAGTAGGTCAGAAATTTCAAGCATGTCATCACGTAGTGCAATTCTGATAGCGGTCGCTACTTGATCATTTCTGCTCTTTCCGAGATGTAGTTGCCCCCCAACGTTTCGCCCAGCCCGTTTCGTCACATACTCTTCGATAACAACGTGAATATCTTCTGCGCCCCCGCGAAAAGGAATTTGTTTTTCGATACTTCGAAGAATCTGGAGAAGTCGACGTGCGTCGCCCCTGTCGATTGCCTTTGCTTTGGCAAGGGCTATGACGTGTGCTTCATTTACCAAGATCGTTGCGTGAGCGATTCGTTTGTCATCTTCAACAGAAGATGTGAAATTGATAACGTCCTTTCTGCTGGCCGCAAGCCTTCCACCGCGAAAGATAGAAGACATCAAGAGCTCACTGTAGTGTCGGTGGAAGTGGCGCTTCCGTCGCGAGCAAGCAACGCAAACTGTTGGATCGCATTGGCGTATACTTCAATGCTACTAAGGTATTCGTTTATGCTAACATGTTCGTTTTCGGTATGATCGAGGCTTGAATCGCCAGGGCCGTACGCGATCATTGGGATGGAGTAAAATTTCGCGAAAAGGTTCATGTCGCTTGTCCCCGTCTTCTTCACTAGTGCAACCTGCCTTCCAATCGTCTTTCTAATCGCCCAACGAAAGGCTCGGACAGCGGCTGAATCTTCGCTCCCCAGAAATGCGTCGCTTTGATCCTTGACAGCAATCAGAATACGCACACCCTGATGAGTTTCCTCGTACCGCTTTGCGAGTTCGTTAACAGTGTCGGTCACATGCCCGGGCCGAATGCTTGGCGGGATTCGTATGTCCAATTCCAAAATCGTTCGAGATGGAATCATATTGGAACCGTCGCCAGCTATGGCACTAGTAATGCACCCAGTCACCACTGAGAACTTGGACGAGGAATCATTCTCCAGCAGAGATTCCCGAAGAGTCTTCCAGAATTCAGAAGCTTCTTCGAAACTGTTTCTTGATAACCATGGCGAAGCCGAGTGACTGCCTTTTGTGAGACAAGTGATCTGAAGCTGTATGCTTCCCTTGTATCCGATGACTATGTTAGAGGCTCCACTTGGTTCACCGAAAACTGCCAAATCATGGGGCGCTCCTGCGGCGATAACAGCCTTCACACCGTCGCTCGATCTTTCCTCCTCGACAACGCAGGCTAAAGTGAGTTGAAACGGAAGGTTGCTTCGTTCTTTGGCTAGAAGACTCCCGACGAGCATGGCTGCCAGTGTGGATTTTGCGTCCACAGCGCCTCTACCATATAGCAGGTCACCCTCAATTCGAACAGGAATCTCGCCAGGAACCGTGTCCATGTGACCACACAACAGGATTCGTGGACCCTCGTTCCCGAACTCTCCAATCACGTTTCCGACGCTGTCCTTCCTGGACTTAAACCCGTGAGACGCCATCTGTATGTGCAGCAGATCTGCTAGATTCTGCTCCGACCCACTCGGGCTGTAAGTCTCGAGCATGGATTGCAGTAGCTCAACTGGGTAACTTTGCAAGCTCCTCTTCCACCAGAATATTCCTCAGACATGACATGACCAGGTCCACATGGCTCTCCTGTATTGATAGAGGCGGCAAGAATCTCACAACATTTCTTCCCGCGTCCAATAGCATTACACCTTGCTGGAGGGCTCTCTGAAGAATTGAATGGACATCAAATCTCATCTCGACGCCCAGCATGAGGCCCATTCCTCGCACTTCACGCACTATACGTCGTTCCTTTTGCATTTCGAGGAGCCGGTCCTTGAAGTATTGACCTACTTTGGCTGAGTTCTCCACCAAGTGTTCTTCTTGAAGAACACTGATTGTGGCTTCGGCAGCGGCACAAACAACAGGATTGCCACCGAAGGTGCTTGTGTGTTCTCCGACCGTGAGCGAGCCCATGATTTCATCATTCGCGACAGTGACAGCCAACGGCAGGCCGCTCGCTATGCCTTTCCCCAAACATAAGATATCAGGCGTAATTCCGTAGTGATCACAGGCAAACATCCTCCCCGTGCGCCCGAATCCGCTTTGGATTTCATCTGCAACCAAAAGTGCACCTGCATCTTGGGTGAGATCTCTCAGTAGCGAAAGCCATGCCGCTGTCGCGACACGTATTCCTCCTTCGCCCTGGATTGGTTCAACCAAAACCGCGGCAGTCTCCTGGGAAATGGTGTCCTTTGCGACTTCCTCATTGTCGAAAGGTATGTGTGTGAAGTCTGGGACTAGGGGTTCGAAGCTCTTGCGATACTTGCTGTCCCAAGTTGCCGATAGTGCGCCGTGCGTCTTACCATGGAAGCCCCCTTTGATGGCAACTATCTTTCTTCTGCAAGTACGTTTTCTTGCGATTTTGATCGCGCATTCAACAGACTCCGCTCCGCTGTTACTCAGAAAGAACCGGTTCATCCCGTTAGGGGCTATTGTGAGGAGTTTCGAGACAAGTCTTGCTCTGGCATCATTGTATGTTGAGCTATGGCATGAAATGAGTTTGCGGGCCTGGGCTGCAATTGCTTCAGCTACCTTGGGGTGTGCGTGGCCGACTATGCATGTTCCGTAGCTACCCGTACAGTCAATGTACTCCTTCCCTTCCGTGTCAAAGACGAGCATACCTTTTCCTCGCACTATGGTAACCTGTTTCTTAGCGTAGAACCTTGCAAGGTGAGCGTCTTCTACCATTCTCACATCTGAAACGCTCATGCTTCGACCACCGTTCCTACCTGTTCTTGAATTGCAGATGTGAATGGATTCTCGGAGTGGCCCGAGGAGATCATCACCCTGCCTACACCCATGGATAGCGCTTCGAGTGCAGCGTAAACCTTCGTAATCATGCCCGGCCCCAAGTCCGAAATCCTTCGCTTTGCCTCCGCAGCACTCAATCGAGGAACAACACTACCCTCGAGTGAGACTCCTTCAACGTCAGTCAGCAACAATAGCATATTTGCCCGTAGGGCTCCTGCCACATACGCCGCGGTTCTGTCACCGTCTAGATTAAGCGCCTCATTCTCTGAACCTAAAGCGATGGGCGCTATGACCGGCACATATCCTGCACTGAGAAGAGTCTCAAGGAGCGAATTGTCAATATGGGTAATCTTGCCCGTATAACCGCCATCGATTATCCGTCTTCTTCCACGTTCATCTTTCACGATGAGTTTTCGCTTTCGCTCAGCTCTAATCAGTGCACCATCGAGACCGGAAAGTCCCACTGCCGGAATCTTTCTACTTTGTAGATGTCGAACGATTTCCTTGTTTATCTTTCCTGCCATGACCATGGTGAATACTTGAATTGTCTCACTGTCGGTGTACCTGCTTCTGAAGCCTTCAGGCGAAGTCACGAATTTTTGAGGTATCCCCAGCTTCTCAGCAATACTCGTGACCGTGTCCCCCCCGCCGTGTACGAGGACAGTTGGCATCTGGTGCGTGATCTTCGCTAGATCGTTCAGGGTGGATTCTGACAGAACGCTGTTGATCACCCTGTCCCCCATTTTGATAACGATGGTCATTCTTGATCACTAGGGGTGAAGCCCCGAAGCATTGAGCCCGCTTCGTTCATCTAGTCCGGTCAAAATGTTGTAGCATTGAACGGCTTGCCCTGCAGCTCCTTTAGTTAGGTTGTCGAGTGCTGCAAAGATTATGACTCTCTGAGCATGTGAGTCGATCTCGAAGCCTATGTCACAGAAGTTTGTTCCAACGGTGACCTTGGGATTCGGGAGTCCATAGAGGCCTTTCCGGTCAGAAACCATTCTGATGAAAGGCTCTTGATCATAGCGACTTCTGTATGCCCTCCAGATATCTCGATCGCTGAGTTCGCGTAGTGGAAAGGTGTGGGTTGTTGTCAGTATGCCACGGACCATGTTGACCGCGTGTGGTGTGAACGCAACTCTCACCCTTCCCTTGGCTAAGGACCCTAGCTCTTGTTCGATCTCCGCGATGTGTCGATGACCTGTGACCTTGTAAGGCCTGACGCAATCTGAACGTTCAGAGTGATGGGTCGCGATTGTCGGGCTTACGCCTGCCCCTGAGGAACCTATCTTTGCATCAATCACTATCTTATTCGTGTCCACTAGACTGCTACTGACGATCGGTCCGAGACTTAGGATTGCGGCGGTTGCCATACATCCCGGAACTGCTACAAGTTGAGAGTTCTTGATCTCCTCTCTGTGAAGTTCAGGAAGACCGTATGCTGCTTTTTCGAGCAGGTCGGGATGAGAATGTTCGAAACCGTAGTACTCCTTGTAAGCTGATGGAACTTTCAATCGAAAATCGGCTGTAAGATCAACAACCTTCAATCCGCGATGCAGAAGTTCTGGAACAATTTCAACAGATTTGCCGTGAGGTAGAGCGGTGAAAACTACATCAGTCTTCGCGGCTACTGCTTCAAGGTCAATTTCTTGGAACTTGATTGTTGTTAAGCCTCTGAGATTCGGATGAATCCTGTAGATTGGCTCTCCCGCGTAACGCTGCGAGCTTATGATCTGAAGTTCGCAGGCTGGGTGAGATAACAGTAGACGCAGGAGTTCACCTCCTACATAGCCTGAACCACCTAGCACGGAAACTGCCGTCATTGTTTCGCCTGCTGCTGAGTGTATTCCAAAAGAAGCCTCGGGATGTCAACTCCCGTCACCCGCACCGTATTCTTGAATTCCGTCGTGTGGTTCACTTCGTGGACGACTAGACCCGACTCAGTTTCCATCAGGTCTACGCCGAAGACCCCGCCTCCCACAGCTTGAGCTGCCTTGATACTCAGATCCTCTAGTTCAGATGTCACAGAGAGATTTTCAGCTGTGCCTCCGCGAGCTGTATTTGTTCGCCAATCGTCCGCTGGAGCATTCCTGTACATTGCTGCGACAGCTTGTTCTCCAATCACGAAGCATCTGATGTCGCGTTCGGGGCGCTTGATTTTCTCCTGAATGTAGTATACCTGTTGAATTGGATGCAGATACTCTCGACCTTCAATTATTGATCTCGCCGAATCCGCGTCCTTGATTAGAGCAATGAGCCGGCCCCAGCTTCCCACTACTGGCTTCAATATAGCTGGGTAACCTAACTGCTCCAACGCTTTCAGTGAGGAATCTTGTGTGAAGGCTAGAAATGTTCTGGGAGTAGGGATTTTTGCGCGGGCTAGATGTATTGAGGCAAGTAGTTTGTTTCCGCAGGTGGACGCTGCGAAGAAAGAGTTTACGACAGGCTTTCCGCGAGACTCGAGTGTGGCTGTGATGTGGATGCTTCTGAAGTAGGAGATGCATCGCTGTAGAAAGATGTCTGTCAGTTCTATTCCATCGTTCTCCCCTGTCACTTCCAAGGCGAGTTGGTTGGTGTCGTATAGCGTCAGGGCTATGTTGTTGTGCTTGGCGGCTTCGATGATCAGGCGCTCGTCGGGTCGAAGCTGATCGTAGAGTAGACCTATTGTAACCACAGCTCTATTCGCCCCAGTCTTCTTTTTCGATGACTACCGGTTTGATCGAACTAGTTTGTCCGTTACGGGTGACTTGGAAGTCGAGGCCGCAGTCAGGACACGTGACGATCTCGCCGTCGACTGCGTCCTCTGGAACTTGAATCCAAGCTTCGCAGTCAGGGCACTTATTTTCCGACATTACCTCACCTCCTTCGTGTCGAACTGCGGAATACTCTGGCCAGAGCACCTAATGCAGGTCAGTTGCGGAGGCTTTCTACTTAGCAGCATGCGGTTTGGTTCCTGGAACCGCATTGTCCTGTAGCAGTTTTGATTGGTGTTGTCGCGAGCGTGCGTTGGCTACTACCGTTGGCATTGCCCAGATCTCTATGAACCCATTCGACCAGGATTGATCGAATGTAGATGAGCCGTCGTAAGTCGCCAAGGCTGTGTCGTACAACGACATCGGCGAGCTTCTTCCTACAACCTGTACCGAGCCCTTGTAGATCTTTAGCCGAACATCACCCGAGACGTGTTCCTGGGTCTTCTCGATGAACTTGTCCAGATCCTCTTTCAACGGGTCATTCCAAAGTCCCGTGTAGACCAGGTTACTCCATTCGTCGTCGATATGCTGCTTGAACCAAACCTCGTGACGAGTGAGGACCATCTTCTCAAGCTCCTTGTGTGCTTCGATGAGAAGTGTTGCTGCAGGACACTCGTAAATCTCCCGTGATTTGATCCCGACCAGTCTGTCTTCAATGTGATCGATTCGGCCGACACCGTGCTTGCCAGCGATGTAGTTGAGTTTCTTCACAATCTCGACTGGGCCCAAGCGTTCATGGTTTATGGCGACCGGGACGCCTTTCTCGAATTCTATGTTGACGTACTCTGGCTTGTCGGGGGCTTGTTCCGGTGCATTGGTCCATTCGTATATGGCAGCGGGTGGTTCACTCGATGGATTCTCGAGTACTCCACATTCTATCGACCGACCCCACAGATTCTGATCCACACTGTACGGGTTTTCAAGGTCGTTGGGGATTGGAATCCCGTACTTCTCAGCATAGTGGATCTCCTCTTCTCGGGAGAGGTTCCATTCGCGGGCTGGTGCGACAATTTTCAATTTCGGGTCGTAGGCTTTGATGCTTACCTCGAATCTGACTTGATCGTTCCCTTTTCCAGTGCATCCGTGAGCGACGGCGACTGCCTCTTCCTTTTGGGCGACTTCAACAAGCTTCCGTGCAATTAGTGGTCGGGCAAGTGCGGTACTTACTGGGTATTTCCGCTCGTACAGTGCATTTGCCTTGATCGCGGGGAACACGTAGTCTTCAACGAACTCTCGCTTTGCATCGAGTGTGTAGTGTTTAATGGCACCTACGAGAGTTGATTTCTTCTCAACTTCCGGTAGGTCGTCTGCTTGACCTACATCGACGGTCAGTGTAACCACTTCGTAACCGTACTTCTCTTTTATCCACCGGATGGCGACTGATGTGTCCAGTCCACCCGAGTAAGCCAAGACTATTTTGTCGCTCATTTAGAACACCGAAATTGTGTGGATTCCTTATGAAATTGCCCCAATTATTAAAGAATCCTTAATAAATGTTGCTTAGCTAAGACATTTTTGAGAACATCTCCCATTAACAACCTGACGTCTATTCTGGATGGATCAACATGGTCGATTTGGACGAAGTAGATCGGAAAATCCTGCGTGACCTTCAACATGATGGACGGTCATCATTCAAGAAGATTGGGGAAGACGCGGGAGTGAGTGAAGCCACCGTCTTCGTCCGAGTCAAGAAGATGCACGACAGAGGCGTCATCAAGAGTTTCGAAGCCATCGTCGAGCCCAAGGCAGTCGGGAAGATGCTTACGGCGATAGTGCTCGTTCGCGCTGACCCGAAGGCCTTTCCTGGTATGTTGGATGCTCTCAAGAAATTTGATGATGTCTATGAAATCTATGATGTAACTGGGCAGTATTACTCGATCCTCAAGATCAAGACTACCGGGACGGATGAGCTTAGCAAAATCATTCTTGAAATTGGAAACATAGCCGGAGTGGCCGGAACCGAAACAATGATCGTTCTGAGGACCGTGAAAGAAGAGATCGGTGTAAAGATCTAGGAAATGCTCTGTAAATATTACGGTATTCGCTATCGAGGGGACGATAACAGCTGGGACGCGTCATCCGACACATTGATAGAACCTAGATTAGCAAACTAATTAGGAACGGTTCGAGTCGTTGGGCCTTTCCGGAGAAAGTTGACCTACGATGAACCCAGTTGAGGTTCAGTTACTCTCCAAGGTTTTCGAGACCAAGGAAGGACCGCTCTTTCGCAAAGCTCCGCGTTCTTTGGTAGCAGTGGACAGCATAAGTTTCGGCGTACCGAAAGGCGAAATCTTTGGGCTTCTGGGACCGAACGGCGCTGGCAAGACCACGACCATCAAAATGCTCTGCACATTGATTACCCCTAGCTCGGGCGACGCTCTCGTGAACGGATTCAGCGTGATGAAGGACCAGCAAAGAGTTCGCGAGAACTTGGGCGTCATGCTAACTGGGGAGAGAACCTTGTATTGGAAGCTGACAGGGCGCGAGAACTTGGAATATTTCGCTGCGCTGTACCACATTGAAAGCGGCTACGGGAAGAAGCGCATCGAGGAGCTGCTGGATCTTGTGGGTTTGACGGAACGTGAAGGCACGTTGGTTGAGAATTATTCGACCGGTATGCGAATCCGCCTATCGTTCGCGAAAGCGCTGCTTAACGAGGCGCCCGTGCTCCTTTTCGATGAACCCACAGCTAGCCTAGATCCACAATCCTCGCGGTTGATTCGAGACATAATTCGTGACTTGAAGAAGAAAGGGCATGCGATCATTCTAACCACACACAACATGGAGGAAGCGGATATCTTGAGCGACCGGGTAGCCATCATAGATCACGGCAAGATCGTGAGGCTCGGCCCACCTGGGGACCTCAAAGAGAAAGTGAAAAGCAACGATATCATCGAGATCGAAGCAAGAAACATATCCGACCATGTTGCAGAGGCTCTTGAATCCTTCAGCGAAATAAGCAAAGTGGCCGTTACCACAGCTGACCCTTCAGGCGATAAGGGACTGCTGCGGATTCACGCGGAAAAGGGGAAGGAAGTATTGCCCAGGATTCTGGAATTCCTAGTTCGAAAGCAGACAACCATAACCAAGGTCAGCTTCATCGAACCTACATTGGAAGACGTCTTCATCGCGGAGACGGGTAGGAGTCTGCGAGATTAGGATGCGAACGAGTTCAAGAACGAAAGCCACGACTCAAGCGTTGGCTGCGATCTTCTGGAAAGGAGTCAAACATTACATCCGTTATCCGGGAAACTTTCTCATCTATCTCTTCATACCGTTCCTGTTCACATTGCTCATCTTTGGTATGGGGCAGTTCGTTGGCGGAGGAAACGCTACTGCAAACTTTGCAGCTCGAACAGGTACTAGCAACATCATCGTCTACGAGATTCTCGGGAGCGCCGTCTGGATGACAAGTTGGGTGGTTGTTGAAGACGTGGGCGTGGCACTGCGGGATGAACAAATGAAAGGTACCTTGGAACAGAACTTTCTGGCTCCAGTAAACCGTTTCACGCTACTGGTCGGAATAAGTCTGACGGACGTGGTGATCACTACGGGCATATTCTTCATTGTGGTAGGCGTGACCCTAGCGATCGCGCTCCCCTCATCATTCCTGAACCTCATCCCAGCCTTTCTGACTTTGCTGGTGGGACTGATTCCAATGTTCGGGATCGGATTCCTATTCGCCGGCTTCGTGATCAGGTTCAAAGAGCCATACGTCTTCACTCAAATCGTCAATCTACTCTTCGCTACACTGACCGGAACCTACTATCCGGTAACCTTCTTACCATACTGGGCGCAGTTCCTGTCAGGTATCCTACCGCAAACTTACGTTATAGACGACATGCGCCAAATCATCCTAGCCAACCAAACCCTAGTCAACCTTTACGGAAGCGTCTTTGTGCTCCTAGCCTTGGCGCTGGCGTATCCCACGCTTGGTTATGCAATCTTCAAGCGAATTGAAAAGAGAGCGGGTGTGACGGGTGAATTCTCAAAATACTAACTCAATCTTGAGGCTCATCGCTGAGTTCAGGGCCGCATTCCTGAGGGACCTGCGCTCGTACATTCGTCAACCAGCTTGGATGCTAGGGGACCTGATCTCAACCCCACTTTGGTTCTTCTTCTTCGCCTTGGGCGTGACGCTATTCGCACCAACAACCTCAGTAGACTCTCATGAGGGAGGGTTCAGTTTCTTCCTCCTCGGGTTCGTCTTCATAATTCTCTTCAGCACGTCGGTTTGGGGTATGGGTCAGACTGTCAGAAACGAGCAAATGGCCGGCACCTTGGAGCAGTTCTTCCTTGCCCCAGCAAGTCGAGTGACACTGATTGTGGGCAGGTGGGCGCGCATCTTCATAACGGATGCAGTGATAATCGGCTACACAACTTTTCTCCTCTACTTGGTCGGTGGTGGCATCATCACCCTCCTTGACCCAGGTCTCTTCCTGCTGGGATTCGGACTTTACGAGGTGGGTCTGATAGGATTCGGTTTGTTCTTCGCTGGCTTGACGATGCGCATCAAATCCTACACTACAATTTCGAACCTTGTCTTCTTCGGCTACATGATTCTCACGGGAGCACTCTTCCCGATCACCGTGATCCCGACACCATTCCGGTATGTCTGCATGGCAATCCCGTTCACGTACTTCATTGACCTTATGCGCCACGCTGCCCTAGCTTCACCAACGATCCTACCGTTGACAGTAGAATTCGTCACGGCAATCATTCTCTCGATTTCTATGCTCATCGTAGGGTTTGTTTCGTTCAACAAGATCGAAGAGGGCGCCCGCATGCAGGGCAGCATCGCCACCAGCTAATGCAGACGCATAACCCTCTCTCTCCCTATATCACACAAAGCACTTGTTAACCCGACTGCTATGACAACAAAAGTCGTGCCAGTAAAACCGAACATTCCCCCTGAACTACTCGAGAAGATCGATGTTCGTATCGGAACGATCGAACGAGTGGAAGACATCGAAGGGTCAGACAAGCTGATGAGGCTCATCGTAAATTTGGGCGACAGCAAACGATCGGTCCTAGTTGGAATGAGGAAGGAACGCCAAAACCCAAGAGAAGTTGAAGGAAAGCAGGCGCTGTTCGTGGTCAACCTTGAACCCAAGAAAATGATGGGTCAGATTTCGGAAGCCATGCTATTCGACATCGGATACGCCGATGGAATAAGACCTGTACTCGCAGTTCCTGAAAGCCCCGTGCCGAACGGCACACGAGCAGGATGAACCGGCTAGAGACCGCAACTGCAATGAATGTGCTGAGCATGTGTTTTTCATTAGGCAACTAACGTTCAAGGAACTTACAGGTCTGATGGGAAATTTGGAATATCGAGAACTCGGAAAATCAAGTATCAAGATCTCAGCCGTTGGGTTGGGCACTTGGCAGTGGGGCAGCCGCGAATGGGGCTGGGGTCGATCGTATGGAAAACAAGATGTGATAGATGCTCTCCAGAAGGCCACGGAACTTGGAATCAACTTCATCGACAC
>PMBQ01000172.1 GCA_003152955.1 Candidatus Bathyarchaeota archaeon | reverse complement strand
TAAGTAGGGGTTGCGCCTGAAACGAGTATTCCACGAGTAGCTGGCTCAAGAGATTGAAATGAATACTAGCCCAATCAGAGGTCGGCCATACAATCGCCGCGCGGGAATGTCTCTGCCAGAATGATCACTTGTGCTGTGCCAAAAGCACAATAGACTGGCCAAACCCTAATCCCTCCTTTAGGGATGTCAGAAGAGCGAAGCAGGAAATTCGTTTTGCCAGAGATTCCAACCTGTAGGAATTGACAAAGCGTAGAACCCCCAGATGCCCGGCAGGCGCAATCGTCACTAACTCGACGACCCTGAAGTTTGGTCGGAGCAAAGCTCGCACGTCCCTTGTCCCCAGCCACTTGCGAATCTGGCCGATAGCCAATGGCACAATGTCTTCGCGCCGTTGATAGACCATCTTGTTTTGACAGGAAGCGATGAGATATCCTCCCGGCTTCAGCGCGAGAGCCATCCTCGCAAAGAATGCCGGCTGATCCGGCACATTCCCAATTACTTCGAGAACTACGATGATGTCAAATGAGGCTGGGGGGAGATCCATCACAACGAAGTCCCCGGCCAGAAATCGTACATCAGGATACCGCTGTCCGGCCCGACAGACAACTTTGTCCGCTATGTCTACGCCAGTGACGCGCCCATATGAATTCAGCTGACTCGACAGCCAGCCGCTGCCACACCCAATTTCAAGTATGGCCGGGTTGTCCAGATGAAGCTTTCTGACATGGTTGAGGGCTCGCTCTCCCCTAAGAACAGACATCGAATCCAGCGGGCGAATTTCCAGATAGGCTTCGTCCCAGGCGTTCCAAAATGCCAGTATTTCTTCACTACTCGGCATGGCGAATTCACCGTTCTTCAAGTTCGTGCCCCGTCCAGGTAGTAACGCATCGGAAATTGGCTCCCTGGATTTTACTGAAGTGTGGTTCACTTTGTCTATTGGCTACCTCGAATGATCTTAGTATATCAAAGGCGGGCGTATTGACAATCCGTCCAATGATTGAAAGAAGAGCTAATCCCATGTATGAAGTAGGCAATTAGCGGATTGGTGCCTGAATCGGTCGTTTGACAATCGGATCTCGGGCACAATCGGCTGATTTTGGCCCAGGTGCCTGCGAAGTGGCCCGCGAGAGCGCCGTGGCCGTCCAAGACAGCTCCGTTGAGATAAAGGCCGAGTCCAGTCCTAGGCCGCCTCGTTCACCCTCCGATTCGATCCTGTATCTAAAGAGCTAACTCCTCATTCATCCTTGCAAGCGATTGTGGTCTACTCNNACGATCTCGGGCCGACGATTTCTTGACGATAGGGCATCTTTCGGTTAACACGTAGAACTTAGTGCGAGGAACTTGCTATGAACATTTCTGACATTCGCATCACTCTCTTTGAGGAAGCTCAATTGAAAGGTACAGCCAAGGTCACTTTCGATGACTGCTTTGTGGTTCGCGACCTCAGAGTTCTCCTGGATTCCGGGAGTTACTCCGTTGCTATGCCGAGTCACAGGCTGGCGGATGGTACGATTAAAGACATTGCCCACCCTACCAATGTAGAGACGTTCAAGCAGATCGAAGATGCAGTGTTGAAAGCGTACGCCACTCATGTCAAGTCAGTGCAGCCTGATGCAGATGGTGCTAGTATCACACGCCAGATGAGCATGGGTGGGGACTGATTCCCCCAGGCCAGCGAGCAAGACTGATATTGCCGGTGCATCAACACGTGTTAGATGACGGCTTGGTCCTCGTAATGGGTTGTCCCTTCTCGGCGCAAGATGAAATCGGCAACGTAGTGAAGGCATACGTTGTTTCACTCCCCGCCGACTTTGAGCTATCAGTCCGATTGCGACAGGAGCGCGCGCGTCTCCGTTCAATACTCACTCAGGCGTCTTCAGATTTGTCTTCCTGTTTGGATTCGAAATCTGCTGACAGAAACTTCTGCCTGCAGTGATCGGTACAAAAATATAGCTTCTTCCCATCGCGATCGGCCCAAAGGTCGGTCTTTTCCTCCACTCGCTTCCCGCAAATGGGATCATAAATAATTGCTCTCTCAGCCTTCATTTGAAACCTCACCATTCAAGCCGGCCAAGCGCGGTTAATCACTCTTAATGACAGTGGTCAACCTGAGACTTGGCCGGATGTAGTGCGTTGTTCGCGGTTCTAACAGCCGCAGTCTTCGTGATTGGTCCGGTCAATGGACTCTTCCTCGGACTCGTCGAAATTTAGCTTTTTGGCAGAATTGCCGTCATACTTGAGGCAGGCTTCGACTTTACGATGGTTCTCCGAAGTCAATTTGATCCAGAGTTTGTCCACGAACCGAAGATCCTCCGGCAACAATAATGTCGGATCAGTACGTGGATTGAATGCCCTCCAGACCCTATAGCTGGCCTTGTCACCAGCTCGCCCGATTTCAACCGAGACATTGTCATCGACTGTCTGACTGGTGCAGAAGTTGAGTGACCAACCTTTGGTCAAGTCAGCCGTCGTTGGAGTACGGAGATACGACTTTTCTGCCGCCGGTGCCGCTCGGCGTCCCGACGAACAACTCATTCCACCAACAACGACCGCCGCCCATACGACCAATTGCGCTCCAATTCCATGTAATTTCATTTGGGCTCCTTTTGTAGTATGAAGGACAGGTCTCGCTACGACCTGCCCTCGTCGTGTTAACATTTCTATTTGCAGAGTCACTTTGCCCTGCGCCATATCACTTAAACGCACAGTAGTTCTATGATCCCCCGGAAGCCCGGGCACACCCGCGACTCGCGGATGCAGTGCGACTTGCTGATCCCGTTGAAAATCTAGCGATTACCGTCGTGGTCGTCATTGTCGTCTCGGTCACC
>PMBQ01000019.1 GCA_003152955.1 Candidatus Bathyarchaeota archaeon | reverse complement strand
CATCATCAACTCGGTTGGCAACATCGACCGGCTGTCCGTCGCCGTCATGGTAGACGGTACCTATCCTAAACCGGCTGCCGATGCAGGTACAACGGAGAGCACGTACCAGCCTCGCTCGCAGGAAGAACTGGATCGCCTCGGCTCTATCGTCAAGAATGCTGTCGGGTTCCAGTCTACCCGCAATGACCAACTGGAAATCTACAATATCGCCTTTGACCGCCAGGAATTTGAAACTGAGCAGCTTCAGCTGGACACCATGTACCAGCGAGACTTCTATGTTGAACTAGGGAAGAAGGTCGGACTCGTTCTCCTGGCTCTCCTTGCCCTGTTATATTTCAAGAGCAAGTCCAAGAAACTCTTCAAGTCACTTGGTCAAATCATGCCGGCGCCGCAACAGCGCCGGGATCGCCAGGCTGAAGTGCTTCGCGCAGTGGAAGATGAAATCGAACCGATTGTGATGGAGAAGCGAAAGCCACGTCTGGTTGACGCCATGCAAGTGACGGCCAAGGAAAAGCCCGACGAAGTAGCCAAAGTAATCAAAACTATGATGGTGGAGTAAGTGGGTATGGAATTTGAAAATATGACCTCGACCCAGAAGGCCGCCGTCGCCCTTGTCGCCTTTGGTCCCGAAGTAGCTTCGCTCGTTCTGAAGGGTATGAGCGAAACGGAGCTCGAAAGAATCACGGTCGAAATCGCCAATCTTCGCGACGTACCGCCGGAGATCGAAGAGAAGGTAATCGAAGAATGCCATCAGATCTTCATGGCCCGTCAGTACATCTCCCAGGGAGGCGTCGACTTTGCCTCGACGATTCTGGAAAAGGCTGTCGGCAGTCACAAAGCCAAAGAAATCCTGCACCGGCTGGAGTCCTCATTCAAGACCCACGGCTTTTCTCTACTAAAAGATATCGATCCCAAACAGCTCAGCGGATTTTTCCAAAGTGAACATCCGCAGACGATCGCACTGGTCATGACCCAACTCAGTTCTCAGCAGGCTGCCGCCGTTCTGTCGGAATTGACGCCGGAACTCCAGGCTGAAGTTGCACTTCGAATTGCCACGATGGAGAAGATCTCGCCAGAGATATTGAAGGAAATTGAAGGTACTTTGGAAGCCCACTTCGGTGCGGCGGCGTCGCGTGACCTTTCTGTCACTGGTGGCGCCAAGGCCATTGCCGAGATTCTCAACCTGATCGATTCCAGCGCGGAAAAGAACATTCTCGAGTCGCTGGAAGCAGAGGATGCCGAACTTGCGGCACAGATCAAGAATATGATGTTCGTGTTCGACGACCTGGTACTTCTGGACGACCGTTCAATCCAGCGTGTACTCAAGGAAGTGGAGACCAAAGACTTGTCGATCGCCCTCAAGGCCGCGAGCGACGAAGTCAAAGGAAAGATCTTCAGCAACGTGTCGGAACGCGTCGCCGTCATGATCAAGGAAGAAATGGAATTCATGGGACCGACCCGACTTTCCGATGTCGAAGCGGCCCAGGGACGGATTGTCGAAGCTGTCCGACGCCTCGAAGAGGAAGGGCAAATTATTGTCTCAGGCCGCGGCGGCAAGGAAGATATCATTGTCTAAAATCATTAGACATATCGTCCACGCACCGTCGGTATTTATCGGCGAACGACAGCGGGATTTGCTTTCCGATTCTCGCGCAGAAAAGCGGCTAAGGGAAGTATTCCCCAATGTCTCGTTTGTCACTGAAGCGACGGGAGAGAAGTTGATCCCGATTGGCGAAGTAGCTCAGATGGAGAAGACGCTCGCCTTGCGATGCGAAGAAGCCCGCCAGCAGGGATTCGCAGCCGGCCATGCTGAAGGTCTGGAGAGGGGAAAGGACGAGGCGCGCGCCGTACTTCGCAATTTCGATCTTGCTATTAAGGACGCCATTTCTGAACGGTCGCGACTGCTGGAAGATTCCCGCGCCCAGATTCTGGAACTGGTTCTTAAGATCAGCCGCAAGGTGACCTTTGACGCCGTGGAAGCCGACCGGGAAGCTTCAATTGTCATGATAAACCGAGTAATTGATCAGTTGGTGGACAAGAGCAAACTGAAGATCAAAGTACATCCCGATCATTTGCCGATCATGGAACAGAATATTAACAAGTTTCTTCAGAATTCGACCGCCATCAAAGATATCTCGTTCGAGGCTGATCCTCGGGTCCGGATGGGGGGATGCTTTATCGAAACCCCTTCTGGGGATATCGACGCCCGGTTGGAATCTGAGTTTGAGATTATAACGGACGCCGTTCTTGGCGCCGAACAAGAAGTCTAATGTCAGTTCCTTACGCCATGTATGCCGAACGGATCGACAGCANNTGGTCATTGAATCTGCCGGACCGGCTGTGTCAATTGGCCGTCTCTGCACAATAGAGAACCGCGAAAACGGTTCTCAAATCAAAGCAGAAGTTGTGGGATTCAGAGACAACCGAATTCTCCTTATGCCGTACGGCCCAATCTCCGGAATTACTCCGGGAGCGATAGTAACATCGATTTCCGAGCAACTACGAATACCTGTTGGCCCAGAACTGATCGGCCGTATTCTGGGCGGTCTCGGTCAACCAATTGATGACCGCGGCCCGGTCGTTTGCGCTACCACCCGTTGTATCAATGCCAAGCCTATGCCCGCTATGAAGCGTCGCAGGATCACCGTGCCCCTTCGCACCGGAGTAAAGGCGATTGACCTTATGTCCACCGTCGGCAAGGGGCAGCGAATGGGAATATTTGCCGGCTCCGGTGTAGGTAAATCCGTCCTCATGGGGACCATGGCCCGGGCGTCCTCGGCGGACATTAATGT
>PMBQ01000317.1 GCA_003152955.1 Candidatus Bathyarchaeota archaeon | reverse complement strand
ACTCGCTATTTCTCTTAGACAGGCCTACATGTTGAACAGACTTAAGGCCGACAAGAATCTTGACCTACCGGCCGTTGACTCGAACGATTTTCTAATCTTCAAACGCGAAAAGAAGTCGTACTTCAAGTGGGAGAAAGCTATCCTAGATTTCCCAAACGTCGTAGACGCGCAAGAAGTGAAACGAATGCAAAGCAAAGTCATCCTTGCAACAGGTTTCTCCGACCTCAAGGAATTAGTTGACATGCGACCCGATTCTGGAAGCACCTTCATCCTATCCGCATCCGAACCCTTCAACGAGGAAATGGAGATTGAGTATGACAAGTTCGTCAACTGGCTCGACCACTTCGGCCTACCCATGTTCCACATTCACTGCTCAGGCCACATCATGCCAACCGAAGTCAGAAAAGTAATTGAAAGAATAGCGCCAAAGAGATTCTTTCCTGTTCACACAGAGAATCCAGGTCTATTTGCCAGATACGTTTCGGACATTGCGAAAGTGGAACTAGCACAGAAGGGTATCGTCTACGAGATCTCCTGAGACACAGCACCGAGTTGATTTAGATACACTTCGAAGTCATCTCGTGAATAGCAGACAAATACGATTCGCTCGACCCTACTGGATTCTTTGAGAAATGAGCGGACAGTGTCAACTGCGATTCGTGAGGCTCTCGTTATTGGAAAATTGTAAGCCCCGGTGCTGATTGATGGAAATGCAATGCTTTTCAAACCGTTCTTTTCTGCGAGTTCTAGCGACTTTTGATAACATTTTCGGAGCAACTCGTCCTCGCCACTTCTTCCCCCATGCCAGATTGGTCCGACTGTGTGAATCACGTGTTTCACCACTAATCGGTATCCTCGCGTGATTCTTGCCTCCCCTGTCGGACAACCTCCTAGCTTGCGACACTCTTCGAGGAGCTCTGGTCCAGCGGCTCGATGAATCGCACCGTCGACCCCTCCTCCGCCAAGTAGAGTTGTGTTGGCAGCGTTAACAATCGCGTCGACCTTCTGCTTTGTGATGTCAGCTTGAATCAGTTCGATCTTTGCCATTCTTGATTCCCTGACAGTCCAACGTGCGGTAGAGTGTCTTTTACTGTTCTTGAATTAGAGTCGGAGGTCAGATTCTTTGCTGCTAATCCTAGCTCTTGGTTCTTTTTGAAGTGCGCGTTTCACGTGTTAGTCCGTGCGATCTGAGCAAGTTCAATGCACCCGTAGTTGAGAGCGCGAACAGAAGTGCAGATCCAAGCACGCCGATGGCCAGAATGCTCCCTAATAGAATTCCGATGCAAACTAGCAGCAAAGGTTGTGCGAGGACGTAGCTCAAGTAGGTTCCGACAATCAGCGTGACCGTTGCAATTTCCTCAGCTACTGCAATGATCTTCCAAAATCGACCTTTGTTCCGGGAGATCCTCCACGCTAGGAAAGTGGCGATGAAATTGGCCAACGCACCTCCAGCTATGTCCACAACGCCTAGGGGTCCAAAGAGGTTCGCCACGAAGGCACCTATCGATAGGCCAATGATGGCTGGCCAGCCGAACAGAATTGCAAGGGGCAGCAACGCATCCGCTACTCTTACCTGAAATGGCAGAAAACTGATCGGAGTCAGAAGATAAACGCTCACGGCATAGACTGCTGCGAACATTGCCGTCAAAATTGTAAAGATTGGATTTCTTTTACCCATTTACCTCCCTACTCCGGGGTTTGTTGTGCGCAACGGGTGGGAGGCCCCACTCACGCGCTTGGATGGGCGGTGGTTGTCTATCTAGAATTTAGAGTTGTTGTTTGAGGATGTGGATGGTTTCAAAAAAAATGGAAAGGATTGGTGACGAACCGGTTGCGCGCACCGGTTCAATCTAGTCGATGTTTCGAAAGTTCGAAGTGAGCTTCTTGCTTCCCTCGAGCAGTTTCCCCCGCGCCTCTGAATTACCGAGGACGCCAGCGAGTACTGCACCGACTGCGAACGAAGCAAGGGCTAGTCCGAATTCTCTTTTGGAATTCCCATTCATCTTGTGCTCACCTCCTGTAGATGTGTGGCACATAGACAACCATGGTATATTAATGTTTCATGAACGGTACATTCATATACCAAAAAGCCTGTATGAACGCTTCATGGCAGTCGGGTCGCTTGAACATGAGCAAAGCCCCACCCAACAATGTCACTCCGCAGCCCAATACCGAGTGACAAGACCATCATACACACTCGAAGCCTCATGCTCATAGTCTGACTGCGCTTAACAAAGAGAGGTGAAATTTACTTGGTGAAATGTCTCAAGTGTGGAAACGATGTAGCAGGGCCGGCAAAGGAATGGGATATGCATCCGAAAGATGGACGGGGTCCCGCTCTTCACATTAAGCACTTCTCTTGCCCCCAATGTGGAAAGAAATTCCGCTCGGCCACTAAACTGCTCGGAACCGCGGCTCTACCAGCCGTAGCTTAGTTTCCGTTGTTCACACTCCCACAATACCAAACCAGAACCCTGCCAATCCAGATCCTCCCTCCCACCGGGAGGACTCCCACTCATCCAACATAACATGCATTATTTTCTAGAGCTCGATCGGGGGCAGTTGGGTTCTCTGTTTTTCCCGTTTTAGTTTGGACCATTTCAGAAACTCGGCCGTTGGAGGTTCTTGTTCATACAACCGAGAGCGAATCGCTTCCAAAACCTGCGGTGACGTGCCAACATATTCCGCCCCCGTGCTAACCACGTTCCCAGCACGCGCACCAGCCTCGTACACTAGTTTCGCGCGATTCCTCCAATCCTCATCACGCAATAAATGATGCTCGAAAAGAAGTGTCTGAACCTTCCCCGCAATCTGAGCCGCATTTTCCATACCGCTGCTGATTGCCACTTTGTCGACCTTCAAGCCCTCTAAGTAGGTCGGGGGCCCTCCGAGTATCAGCAGGTCCGGATTCTCTTTCAAAATAATCTTAGTGGTCTGCTTCGACATGGGACCTTGAACGTCGGAAGCATGGAGGAATATGTCTTCCTGGGATTCTATTGTGGTCATGATAACCCATCCCAGCTCTGATTGCTCGCTTCCATGGGGCACGGGCTGCGAAATCTTGACTCGTGTTGCGCCGTAATTGAAGCTCCTGCCATCCGCTACCTCGCATTTGCTCCCGATCCTCTTGAGGAATCTCTGAAACATCCATCCCCTTCGCCGTTGACTGAAGTTGATTGAGTTGCGAATATCCTTCAGGAGAACAATTTTGTCCCGATAGATCTGTTCTGATTCTTCCGCACTGCTTCCCAACCACACGGTCTCGGTGTAGTTCGGAGTATGATGATCATTGTGATAATGGGAGATAACGATGACATCAGCCTTCCGAGAGAGNNAATTTATGATGACATCAGCCTTCCGAGAGAACTCTCGGATTCTCTCGCGGCACTGGTTTCGAGCATGATACTCCTTTGGATGGGGCAGCTTCCCAGAACGTGGCCCCAACGCAACCCCCGCATCAATGAGAACCCGCACGTCGGGAGTTTCTACGAACGTACACATCGATCTGACGCCATAACTCTCGAAACCGATCGGTGTTACACGAAACCCAGGCATCGGCCACTTTACTTCCGAAGACACGCTATGCGCTCTTTGAACGACATAAGCATACCACAGTTGCAGATATCCAAATTAGCATCTCTCTACGGAGCTTAGGATGGCGGGCGATGACGAGTCTGGCCCAATTGACTCCAAGTGAAATGGATCTTGAGTGCGTGAGCCCGCAGTCACATGTATCCCTAATGACTGATTAGGAGCCCAAGCGGTTTGCTGGTTGGGTTCTGATTGCAGGTTGTTGAGGTTCTGAAGATGGGGACGGGGCGCATGCTGATCGCGTTCGGAAGCGGTTGAAGAATTTGAATCACACAACGGTCCTCTTTCGGTTACGGCGCAGGCGACACATTGCCAGCAAAAAGGAATCCAATCTTATCCTTCCAAGTATCTAGAAAAGAGGACCCTGCCCTCCATCTCTTGGCCCGAAGGAACAACAT
>PMBQ01000096.1 GCA_003152955.1 Candidatus Bathyarchaeota archaeon | reverse complement strand
GATAATTGGAGAAGACGATGAATCTGCCAATAAACATTGGGGTTTTGGATCATTCTCCGTGTGTATGGGACGTTGCGCGTGGAGAATCCGGCAACCCTTTGTGACACAAGGCCTTCCAGCTAATTCCACCCGAGTGATTCTCCCGTGGAACAGGAGAAGGGAGAATCAGTTCTTGCGGAGAACCAGTCCATCTTGGACCACAATGTTGCCCTGTTCTTCGGATTTCTGGATGGCCTTGTAGGCTCCACCCGGAGTCTTGATGCTACCCTCGGAGATGATTGCCTGCACGAGGTCTCTCTTTTGACAACCGCCTTTCGCAGCCACGATGCGCGCGACAAAGTCCTGGTCGGAAACGTCAAACCACAGCGTGTTCGGATCGAACTTCACAAAACGGTCGGGTGGGGCTTCGACATGACGCGTATCAAATATCAGGCGGTGTCCATTCACCCCGCGGGCCAGCTCGATCCCGGTGTCATATTCTCCAGAGATTACAGAAGAGCCGCGCGGTCCTGCCGCCCCATTCTTGCCCGTATGATGCACCAGTATCACCGATAGGTCATGGTCTGATTTGATGCGGTGTATGCATTCGAAAACCCTTGCCATCTCGCCAGCCTCGTTCTCCTTGGCATGATGAAACCGCACCAGCGGATCTATCACCAAGACCCCTGGGCTTAGGTCTGTGAGAACCTTGTCCAAGGCTGCAAAGTCTTCGGCGTCAGTCAAGATCAGCCGACTATCAAAGCAGACGAAGAAATTGTCCAGATGCCCCCGGTCCATTCCCCTGGTCATGACTCGCAACCGTTGGCGGTTCGGGTGGTATCCGCCTTCGGCAGAGAGGTTCAGTACCCTCTGGGAAGATTCGATTTTGAACCCCGCGAAATCCTTCTTCGCGGCAATCGCCAGGCCAAGGTTCGCCGCAAGAAAACTCTTGCCCGCCTTCGCTGACCCGTAGATCATCAGAAGCGTCCCATCCAGCAATATCCCATCCCCAACTATCTGCGGTGGAGGCTTGGAGGTATCGTTCACGACTTCCCTCAGAGAGTATATCCTCATCTTGCCCGTACTCGTCCCCGGGCTTTCCATTGCATGCACGTGGATCTGGTCCAATGTGTGTCTCCCGCTGAATGTTTATGAAATAAGAGTGCTACCCCCCTGGAGCCCTGCACGTCAGGTTGTCCCGTTCCGAGCCATCGGAGACCGCCAAGTGACTCCCCGTTGACCTGCTGGCCGGTATGATCGACCGAGCAGGTCACGCGGGAGCCCCCCTTTGACGACTACCTCTGGTAGGGACGTTGCAGCGGGTATGAACCATCCACTGTCGTGTCGCTGACATCCCCCACGGGATCTGCCGAAGCGGGACGGGAAGAGCCTATTCCATCCCGGCCAACCCGAACCGCTTACAGCACAATCCCCAAAGCATAAGTGGGGGGTTCTAACCCGCGACTTGCCTCACGACGCCCAGGAGTTAGTTCGCACCCGCATGTTCGCCCATCACATCCCGGTAGAATCCAGATTTGAATTCGAACGTTCGACGCGCAAAGTGGTTCAGGGTTGCCAAGGGCACATAGAGGTCATGTTCAACAAGGCCAACCTTCTGCCCCCATCCATGCCGTTGGCCCACTGTCCTGAGAGTCGGAAGGTCGTACTCGTAGGCCATGAAGAAATCTCTTCTTGGCTCCAAGATTAATACCCTTGACGATTGAGGGCACCAAGGGAAAAGAACCCCGTCGGGCTTCGCCACCAGACCAAGATGAACTAACCCGTCGGATGGGCTCTCGAAGAGAGGCAAGACGAACACGGGGATGCCCACCTTTGAAATGCCTCTTGAACTTTCGAATATATCGAAGAATCCAATACTCGGATTGGGTTCCTCTTCATAATACCTGCATAGGTCTATCATCAGATGTTGGCGGAGTTGGCTGTATCGTTCTTGGCGTGTTGCCATACAATGGACTTTCTCTTTTGGTTGACAGGGGGTTTGTTTGCCTCTCGGAGTTACCCTGAGTTACCGAGGGGGCGTCCCGCTCGTTGTGCGAGAAGGTTCCGCAATATACCTTGCGATGAGCGGCGATTGTATCCACAAAGCATCCACAAATGACATCAAAATGCTAAGTCCATGACACATCGAACGTTACACCTCAAGATTTCTTCATCGCCAATCCCGAGTCAACGATGACTCTCCCCTGAGCCGCAGGTGGGCCGTTTGTCAAGGTCATCGTGCTAACCTCTGAACCGACGAACAGCGACACATCTGATTGCCCGACTCCCGGAACGGCTGGTTTGCCGCCGGGAGGCACCCTCTCCGCTGAGCAAGAGAATAGCGATAAGATAAAGGGGCGGGGGGGCTGATTCCTATCCGCAATGCATCCGCAAACAAGAAATAGGTCGTCACAATATCTGCGATTTTGCGGAGACACATCCCACTTGGAGATGGAGGTGACGAGTCATCGTCGATCAGGAGGGAGTAGCAAACTCGATCACTGAAAGAGTAATCGCCGGTCAGTCGGGACGCTCGTTCGCGTCCCCCNNGAGAGGTACTAAACGGTGATAGAACGCGGGTCTGGACTTCTGTGGGTATTACTACCGCTCCACCGATTCGCCGCGTGGTGCAGTGTCAGTTCAACCCTACGCGTGTAATCTCGTGGATGTTGACCTGGTGTCGCTTCGCATTGCCATCAAACTCCACGATCGTCACGAGGAACTCTTCCCGGACGTGAGGCGCCATTAAGTCGCCATCCAACTGGCCATGCGCAGATAGTTGAAGTTCAGAGCGTCAACTCCAACCTTGTCCAAGTAGCCGAAAAGTGGCAGATCGTCGGTCAGAACGAGATACTTACCCCTTGCCTCATGCAGGATGCTGACATCGGTGAGGCCGAAGCGGGGGAATACTGCTTCCCCCGCCAGGACAGCGCTCGGGCTGCTCGGTTCGTGAAGCAATTGAATTTGACGTGAATACGATTCGAAGACCTGTCTGCGCAACGGATCTGACAGTTTGCCCAAGTGATTGCTTGCTTCTGTCAGGATACATTGGGTTGTCACGATCCCTTTGAACTTTCGGAGAAACACGATCAAGGTGTTATAATCCTGCGCGTCGTACCCGCGCGTGATCTTGAACTCTGAAATCTTGGTCGGGTCGAATGACCCAACGACATGCAAGAGTAGAATGTTCGTGTCTATTACGACACCGCGCGGACTGTAGCGACCAAACAACTCCTTGGCCGTCCTCATCAGCCTATCTTTCGGATTTTCATTGACTTGATGGCGCTCGTTGTGCCATCGACAGTAAGGAGTTTATAGTGCCTCGACGCCTCCGCGCCCGTGATAAAGGGATTGTTGACGTGGTAACTGAACCCCAGGGTGACCAACCATGTCTGGCCGCTCTCATCTGCCTCTATTTCTTCGAGTGCCAGGTTGTCAACGGGCGCGTTGACAACGTCGGTGAAGTAATTGAGGGCCGCGGCCGTCGCCTCTTTTGCTGTGATCATCGTTCCTCCTGGAATATGCGTTGCCTATTCATTTGTGCAACTCCTCCCTCCTCAAGCTCACCTATCAGTCTCGCGTAAGGCTTGACCCATTGTTCCCTCAGATTTGCCAGATCCTCCAGGGGCGTGTTCCCCGCAAACATTTTGGGATCGGACGAACAACTTCGTATTCCAGTCTTGCCACGTCAACTTCTTGCGCATCTCGTCAACCCAATCCCGTTCATTACCTTAGACGCTATCCTTGCGTGGCCAGCCTCCCGCGTCAGACCCCTGCCACAACCGCATCCATTAACCGTTCGGCCGCGGAACCTGTGTGATGGAGTTTTGATTGCATGCCATTGCATATGATTATCAGCCGATCAGCCTTGGCAACGATGCGGTATTGTTCGTCGAGAGGCGGTAGAGGAATCAGTGATTCTTTCAGCTTCGTCCCATTGAAGTTTGCCTGACCACACTGCTGAGTGAGTTCCGGCTCAATTTGGGTCTTTCTGTAATAGGGTGCATTCATCGATATATTTACATATTCAGGGGATGTGTAAGGCTGAAAAAAGGACAACCGAATTAAGTACGATGCAAACGTATATCTGCTATTCTCCCCCCTAAAAATCCCAGTCTTGCCGACAAGTTCCGCACTGTTTGTTCGGTTGAACAGCACATCGTTCCGCTTCAGGAACAGCCTGGGCAAATCATCAATCGATTTGGGAACCGATTTCAGGTTCTCCAGCAATACTCTTCCGTTCTGAATATCTCCCATTCTTACAACTGGAACGCCTGTTCTCAATAATGAAGATTTCTCAGATGTTCCGTATTCTACCCTCTCCGCCAAGTCTTCCAACCTACACCACGCCCATCCGTTCGGCAACTCGAATGGAACCTCCGCAGGTGAGATAGGTGGAAGCACCTCCGAAGGCTTGAGCTTCTTTTCGGTGATTAGCCGCTGTTTCTCGGCCATGATTTTGTCTAGAAGTCCACTTGCCGGTTCATCCTTCGCGTCCTGTGGCACGAGTTTCCCCTGCACGGCCAATTGCAGTATCGTCTGCTTTAGCTTTTCGACGTTCTCCGAGCTGTCGTAGAGCAGATCGAAGTTGGCTTTAATCCGTTCCCAGCTCTCGGACAACATCTCCGGTGTAGTTGCAGTCGTCAACTTGTTCAGTGCCGATTCGTTGACTTGTATGCTTACTCGACGTTTCTTCTCCTGTCGCTTCTCCATCTCATCGCAAAGCGCCATCAGTTGGTCCACTTTAGCGACGATGCGGTGCTGCTCTGCGAGGGGTGGGAGAGGAAGACGGACTCCTTCTATCGACCCTTTTTGCAAGTTGTTTATTCCAATGCCTTTGGCGACACCCAGGATTTGGTCCTTGTAGATTCGACTATTGAGAAACTGGGCAACGAAACTCCTATCAACTTCGGATGTGAACCGTAAAACGCCACAGAAGGCTCCAAAACTTCCCCCGAAATCTGTCTTGACTTGAGCAGACTTACCAACGAGATTCTTGCTACCGCTCGACATCGCTATTACAATGTCCAGTGGCTGGATAAGTTGTTCCTTGTCAATTCGCTCTTGAGGTACATAGATTAAATCTTCAAAGTTGATCTTGCCGTTGATGTTGTTTGCTCGAAGAATCGGGAGCAGTCCAATTAGCGGTCGCTCACTTGCCTCATGCTTCTTGTAGGATACACCTCTTATGACCTTGGCCAGCCTCGCAATGGAAGTCCAGACCCACCCGTTTGGGACATCGAAGAGGGCTTCATCGGCAATATCCCCCTCGGACTGCGAGTTTGCCCCTGTTTTGAGAACTCGCGCGAGTAGGAAAGAAGCATGTTCATCTCCTATTTCTTGTGGGCAAAGACGACCATGCATTGCCAGATCGAGGACGACATCCCGCAACTTTCCCATTCCGTTTGGAGCTTCAGCAAGCGCGTGGAAGTTATCAAGCAGGAGATCGGCCCTCATTAGTTTTTTCGCTCAAACGCTAATGCGAGTTCGGTCTTTAGTGCGGTACGTGTCGAGGTCAGTTCGTCGAGGAGTTTCTTGTATTCAGCAAGAAGGTGTTCGGGGTCGGCATGCGCAGCGTCGGGGGTGTTCGGGTTCTTGATGTCAAGGTTGTAGTTGCCTGCCTTGATCTGTTCGATAGAAACCTTCCAGGCAAACTCGCCTTCCTGTCTCTTATTCCACCATTTCTTCTCAGCGTCAAACTCCTCAATGCGGATCGGTTTCGTCTTGTTGTAGCTCTTTACACCCTCCGGGTATGGATGCTCGTAATACCATATCTCCTTGGTCTTTTCGCCTTTCGTGAAGAACAATAGATTCGTCTTGATGCCTGTGTACGGCGCGAAGACCCCGTTCGGAAGCCGCACGATGGTGTGGAGATTACACTCATCCAGCAGCTTCTCTTTGATTCGAGTCTTAACGCCCTCGCCAAAGAGAGTTCCGTCTGGCAGCACAATAGCTCCACGTCCGCCGTCCTTCAGCAAGTGCATGATGAGCTGGAGGAAGAGATCGGCGGTTTCCTTGGTGCGATACGTTGCCGGGAAGTTCATCTCAATCCCGTCTTCCTCCATGCCACCAAACGGGGGGTTGGTGATTATGACATCCACTCGGTCGGTTGGCCCGTAATCGCGAAGCGGTCGGGCAAGCGTGTTGTCATGCCTGATCTGCGACGGAACTTGAATACCGTGGAGCAGCATGTTGGTAACGCACAGAAGATGCGGCATTGGCTTCTTTTCAACGCCATTTATTGACGCTTCGAGCCTCTTCTCGTCTGCGGGTTTCTTTACATACTTCTTCCGCACGTTCTCAATGGTGCAGATGAGGAACCCACCGGTGCCGCAAGCGGGGTCGAGGACCTTCTCACCAAGCTTCGGGTCCACCATATCCACCATGAACTGCGTTACTGCACGGGGGGTGTAGTACTCGCCTGCATTGCCAGCACTCTGGAGGTCCTTGAGTATTTGCTCGTAGATGTCACCAAATAGGTGACGGTCTTCCGACTTATTGAAGTCGATCTCATTGATCTTGTTGATCACTTGCCGCAACAGGGTGCCAGACTTCATGTAGTTGTAGGCATCCTCAAACACCTGGCGCACGATAAGCGACCTGCCGTTGCCTGCCGCGGGGAGTTCTTTGAGTCTCTTGAACAATTCGTTGTTGACAAACTCCTGCAATTCTTCCCCCGTCATCCCCTCGGGATCAGCCGCCCAAGTACGCCAGCGATATTTCTTCGGAAGGATCGAACGGTAGTCATCGTCAAGAGTTTCCTTCTCTTTCTCCTGATCGTCGAAGATCTTGAGAAAGAGCATCCATCCAAGCTGCGAAATACGTTGCGCGTCACCATCAACGCCAACGTCCTTGCGCATGATGTCCTGGATCGTCTTTATCGTTGTAGAAATCGACATCCTAACTGCCTCTCCCTTCGAACTACTTCGTCTCGAATCTTATGGTTTTCTCACAGGTCGGGCTTATGCGGCGGCGTAGAGCATCGCTTCCAGCCCTCTCACGGCTTCAATGAACTGTTGTCTACCACCGAAGGTCTGCACCAACTCTATCGGGGTGCCGAGCTTGTTTAGCGGCTGCACCTTCAATACTTCCATATCTTCAATATTCTCAATACCTTCATCTGCGTACTTATCGAGCAGTGCATCGAGTATTGCCCTGGCCTTCTCCCCGTGTTTTGTGAAGTAGTTCCGCTTGCGGACATTGTCCGCTCGTTCGCGACGAGTGAGGGGCGGCTGGCCAAACGCCACGTGACAGACGAGGTCGAAGGCGTCGAAGTCCTTTCCGACCTCCTCTGCCAACGCATCCAGGAAGACCCCTCGCTCCTCAAGCGCATGGAGTATTGCACGTTTTTGCTCAGCTTTGGCCCAGACATTCAAGAAGTTGTCCAATGAAGCATACTCACTCAGGACGTTCTTTTTGGTATAGTCTTTTAGTGATTCGGTAATGAGCTTCCCGTCCTTGTCGTAATACTGCACTCGCTCGGAAACAACGGTGACTGGAACATCGTTGACGACGTACTTGACCCTCTTCCCCTTTGGCTCTTTGCCAATAATCACCCCTGGGGGTAGAAACTCCTCCAGCGGTTGGCCATCAGGCGCCGCCGCTTCCGTCGAATCCTCTGGGGGCAACGGGGGATCATTCGCGCCAGGCACATATATCACCACCGGGTCTCCGTCAAAGAGGGGATCGGCAAACATCTCCGTGGCCTTGCGGAAGTCCATGATCGTAAAGTAGAGCTTCCCATATTCCTCCTTGACCCTGGTCCCCCTCCCGATGATCTGCTTGAATAGCGAAAGCGACTCGATGTTCTGGTCGATCACGATCAGTTTGCACGTCTGGGCGTCTACCCCCGTGGTCATCAGTTTGGAGGTTGTGGCGATCACCGGATAACGGCTTTCAGGAAGAATGAAATTGTCCAGCTCATCCTTCCCTTCCTGGTTATCTCCCGTAATTCGCATTACATACTTGGCGCTCACCGAGACAAGATCAGGATTCTCATTGACGAGCGCCTGACGCATCCGTTCAGCGTGGTCAATATCCTCGCAGAAAATGATGGACTTGTCAAAACGATCCGTTGCCTTTAGGAAATCGCTAACCTTCTTCGCCACAAGTTGAGTCCGCTTCTCCAGCACGAGCGTTCGGTCGAAATCCTTTTGGTTGTAGATCCTGTCCTCAATCTCCTCGCCGTACTTATCCAACTTGCCTCGCTCTGGCCGCCAACCCGAGAGGTCTTTGTCCAGGTAAATCCGTATCACCTTATAGGGGGCAAGGAAGCCATCGTCAATGCCTTGCCTAAGGGAGTATGAATAGACTGGGGGGCCAAAGTAATCAATGTTCGAGACGTATTTGGTCTCCTTCGGGGTCGCGGTGAGCCCGATTTGCGTGGCAGCTGAGAAGTATTCGAGAATCTCCCTCCAAGAGGCGTCCTCGGCTGCGCTGCCACGATGGCATTCGTCAATGACAATAAGGTCGAAGAAGTCTCGCGAGAACTGCTTGTAGATGTCGTCTTTGGCTTCTGTCCCGGTCACAGCCTGGTAGAGCGAGAGGTAGATCTCATAAGATTTGTCCACCGTTCGATTGACGATCTTCGTCATCGCTGAGCCGAAGGGTTTGAAGTCGTTGTTGCGGGATTGATCGACGAGGATATTGCGGTCAGCGAGGAAGAGTATCCGCTTCTTGGTTCGGGATTTCCACAACCGCCAGATGATCTGGAAGGCGGTGTAGGTCTTGCCGGTCCCCGTCGCCATGACGAGCAGAATACGGTTCTGTCCTCTCGCTATGGCCTCGATGGTGCGATTAATGGCCACTTCTTGAAAGTAGTGGGGTGCTTTGCCGCTCGCGTCGACGTAGTAATCTTGTTTGACAATCTGCTCGTTGGATTCAGTGATCCCCTTGGCTTTCCTGTATCGCCTCCACAGCTCTTCTGGAGCGGGAAAGGCGTTCAGTGGTATCTCCCGCTCGACTTGGCCGCTTGTCCGAGTTCTATCGTGTTCCAGAAAGCCGTCACCGTTGGAACTGTATACGAACGGAACGTCCAGGGATTCACCATATTCAAGCCCCTGCTGCATCCCGTCGCCGACGCTGTGGTTGTTGTCCTTCGCCTCGATCACCGCAAGTCGGAGGTTCGGTTTGTACTCCAGAATGTAGTCGGCACGTTTCGGAGTACCACGCTTGACCATCTTACCCCGAACAATAATGCGCCCCTTCGTGAATGTTACTTCCTCGCGTACTTGTCCCTGCACATCCCATCCAGCGCTCACCAAAGCGGGTGTGATGAACTTCGTGCAGATGTCTCGTTCGCTGAGGGATTTCTTGTCCACGGTTCAAGGCACTCGTTGGGCTTCGTGAAACACAAAGCCCGCCAGGGAATCGGATCGTTCTCCCTACGCGGGGTCTACAAGGAACTCTTGGTGACTTGGGGTCATCCTACCATAACCTTGTGCGTGTCAAGAAGGTAGAGGAATGGGGGGAGAGATGCAATTCGAAATCGATAGTCATGGAGAAAAACAAACATCTGGTGTCTAATTCACCCTCACCACAAGAAAGCCTTACGAGTAGAATCAATCCAAGGAATGGCTACTTATTCTGCGATGGATTGATTGAGTCAGTCACTTTACAGATTGCGGCAATTGAATACTCGTGCTTTTTTGGTCAAGTTCGAAGACGCGCAACCGTTCTTGAACAACCGCCATGTCCCCCTTTATGTCCGCAAGGATCTGATTCTTCACATTCTCGCGAAGTGATTTCCCTTCAACCTCCAGCGTTGCTAGTCGTTCTATGATTCTGTCGAGCTTATCCTCTACCCTTTGCGCGGCCGAAATCGCTTCTTGAACACCCCTTTCAAGCGAAGCGATTCGCCTGGCAACGTCAGTAATCTTGCCTATGATATCCATTATTCGATGCTCCGCGCTTTTGATTCAATTCTGCTGAAGTCTTCGACCAACGATTCAACCAATTTCGAATTCTTCTCTAGTGTTTCTTCGATTTTGGAGATTACCGACCCAACCCAAACACCTGAAAAGAATGCATCCTGAACGATTTCAAAGTGGATTCTCGCGTTGAGTTTCTGCAAGATCTGGACCAAATCATCTTTCGCCAATCGACCATCGTCATATTGCGCTGCCATCTCCAACAGAATTTCGGTCGCCTTTGTTGTTAGCGGTTTCGTGGAGAAGTAATCGGAGTGTTGAATCGTCTCCACCATGTGTCCTCGGCTTGGCAAAGGGGGAAACCGGGCACTGTCACTCGTGATTGAAAGCATCAGTTGCTCTGCAGATGGCTTTACATACTTCGCGTGACGAACCTCGAAGTCGACGATTGTATTGACCCAGGCGTTCATCGAGCCGCGATGAGGGTCGAACTTGCTGAGATCTTTCCAAACCCTCTCGAGAACTAGTTTAACTATATCGTCAACGTTTCCACGATCAAATAGTCTCAATTTGACCCTCGCGACTATACGACGTCGGATTTTCTCCACCAACAAGTTGAGAGCAGTCGGGTCCCCATCGACGGCCGACTGCACAAGTTCATTTGTTCCAAGATTTGCCATAGGCCCATTCCAAATCAATGTGCAATCTCTGCCAACGACAGCTGAACTGATCTATTTAAGACGGACACCGT
>PMBQ01000122.1 GCA_003152955.1 Candidatus Bathyarchaeota archaeon | reverse complement strand
AAACTGGAATTATCCGATCTCAGAGAATGCTGAAAGTACGCCCCTTCTCCAGCGCGCACCCCCCACAGGACAACTCACATATACAAACAGAACACTGAGTTTCTACTCGTTTTTGGTGGAGGGCTTCTGGCGCGGATACCAGTTCTGTCCAGGGTGTTCCACCGGCGTCTCAACTCTCCTGCTCAGAGATTCGAACGTTAGTCAAGCTGACCTGAGAAGCTAGTGAACCGTAACCGATTTTGCCAAGTTTCTCGGAAAGTCCGGATCATGTCCTTTTCGAACTGACATGGAGTATGCGAAAAGTTGCAGCGGTAGGATGTAGACTATCGGCGAAAGCATCGAAGGAATACCCGATGGAACGATTATCGTCTCGTCTGAGAGCTTAGCGACATCACCATCTTTCTCGTCGACAATGCTGATTATCTGAGCGCCTCGCGCCTTCATCTCCATCACATTGCCGATTATTTTCGAATAGCATTCGTCTTTTGGCGCAGCGAAAATGACTGGATAGCCCTGTTCGACTACTGAGATGAAACCGTGCTTCGATTCGCCTGCAGGGTAGGCGATGGCTGGGAGGTATGAAAGTTCAAGTAGCTTCAATCGGCCTTCAAGCGCTGTTGCTACGCTAATGCCTCTGCCGAGGAAGCAGAAACTGGGGCGATCCGAGTATTTCTCAACTATTGAGCCTACGCGTTCCCGTTGGGTGGAGAGGAGTATCGAGATCCAATCCGGTAACTGGTTGAAACCTGCCTCGATTGCTGCTAGGTCATTCTTCCCTACAACCTCTCTTTTTCTCGCGAGTGCTACTGCGACTTTCAATAGAACCGAAAGCTGTGCAGTGAAAGTTTTGGTTGCGGCAACACCCATTTCGGGGCCTGAGTTTTGGCCGATATAGACATCAGAGAGCCTTGGAAGTGTCGAGCCCATGGTGTTGCTAATCCCGAGAATGGTTGCCCCTCTATTCTTGGCGCCTCTCACGGCGCTAAGCGTATCTGCCGTCTCGCCAGACTGACTTACTGCCACCACAACGGTATCTTGGTCCACTATCGCGCCGAAATTGTCGATGAACTCAGAGGCCACCACAGGAGTGACCTCGATTTTTGCGAGGTTGGAGAACACGTAGGCCGCAGCTAGGCATGCGTGGTGCGAAGTCCCGCACGCAACAAAGAAAATCTTCTTCGCCTTGTTTAGAGCCGAAGCCATTAAGTCCAAATAGATTGGTTGAGTCCGCAGAGCGTTGCGAACGCTCGATGGCTGCTCATTTATTTCTTTTAGCATGAAATGGGGGAACCCTGTCTTGAGAGCCGTCTCCACGCTCCATTCGACCGTGAAAGGGTCGCGAAACAACTCTTCCCCGTCATCTATCTGGATTAGTCTGACCTTATCAGCAGTGAGAACCGCCATCTCGTTATCTTCGAGCAGGATGACTCGATTTGTTCGCGATAAGAAGGCTGGAATATCAGAGGCACAATAGTTGCCGCTGGGCGAGGTCCCGACCACAAGTGGACTTTCTTTGCGAACGCAGACAACTTTGTCCGGCTCTGACGCGCAAATGAGGGCGAGAGCGTAGGCGCCTACGAGTTTCTTGACCGCAACTCGAACTGCTTCAACGAACCCCATCCCGTTGCGAAGATGCTCTTCAACAAGATGAGCAACGACTTCCGTGTCGGTTCGCGATTTGAAAATATGGCCTTGTGCTTCCAGTTCTTGCCTGAGTTTCATGAAGTTTTCTATTATCCCATTGTGAACAACTGCGACGGTACTTCCACAGTCAGTGTGAGGATGCGCGTTCTCCTGGGACGGTGCCCCATGCGTTGCCCAACGGGTATGCCCAATGCCTACTCGGCCGGGCAAATCGCTTATTCTAAGCTCGCGCTCTACCTCTTCGATTTTCCCCTTATCCTTCTTGACCACAATCTTTCCATCGACTACAGACGCTACTCCGACTGAATCATAGCCTCGATATTCGAGCCGTTTTAGACAGTCATAAAGGACTGGGCCTACTTCACCGTTTTTCAATGCGCATGCCGCGATTCCACACATAGCAATCATCTGTTGCGTTGGAATTCGGCGACGAAACCGATCAGCGGGGATAAGCATTCCTGTTGAAATGGTTTGACCAATCGAGTAGTCTAGCAGAGAATCACGGTTGGGTTTTGGTCCGAATGGACAAAATGCCGTTGAATCGTCCAAAATAGGCCTCAGGCTCGGGTTTCTTCGCTTTTTGGTCTAGACTCGTCTTTGACACGATGGTCAGTTGATCAACCAGTCAAAACGCGGCTTTACTGGTTTGTTGCTTAGTCAAGTGGGAGGGGAATGTCTCTTCATCATGAGGAACACAAACCCTTGTCTACTTTGGGAAATATTGTTCAGAGCACGGGTTCGGGAATCGCTGGCGTAATTAAGCTTATGCCTAGTCGCAAAAGTGTGTTTCATAAATGTAAACTGCGGAAGCTTNNTCGCAATTTCTGGCGTTCCAGCGTTCGTGAGTGCCAGCGATGCGTCGGGCCCAGCAATCTACTTTGACAAATCAATCGGTTTAGGCAGTCAGCTTGTTGTTTCGGGTGTCGGGTTCAGCCCGTCAGCAACCCTCACGTTCATGTGGGGCGACCAGGGCGTTCAAACGTTTCCGAATCCGCTTGTCACCGATTCTTCAGGCGCA
>PMBQ01000358.1 GCA_003152955.1 Candidatus Bathyarchaeota archaeon | reverse complement strand
GCTAACAGAGAAGTGCATCCGGAAGGTCTGGTCGGGCATCTCCTCGGCCTTGAGGATCGAGAGTCCAACTATCTCTTTGATATTCGATACGTGGGTGCCGCCGCAGGGAATAGGGGCGCAACCTTCAATCGTAACCGTCCTAATCTCCTGAAGGTCAGGGAGTCTTTCGAAGTTCGGAGCATTCTTCAGAATCTTCCGGCTTTGCTTAGGGGTGAGGAAGTCGATCTTAACGGGAGAGCCTACGGCGATCATCTTGTCAGTTAGGTCCTGTGCATTCTTGATTGTCGACGCATCCGGAACCTTGCCTCTGTATCCGACATAGCACGGTTCGTCAAGCCAAGAGTCCGTAGTTTCAACACGAGCAGAGCTAGCCATGGCTAGGCAATGATCTAGAAGGTGAGCTGCAGTATGTCGCCTCATGATCAGTTTACGATAAGCCCAATCCAACTCGCATGAAACCGGCCCAGTGGCAGGGGTTCCGCCAACAATTTTCGCCCAGTGAATCACGACCCCTTGATTGTGGATCGCCTTCTTGACCTCCAATGTGAATTGGGGCGATGCCATCTTTCCTCGGTCGGAGGGTTGTCCTCCTCCTTTCGGATGAAAAAGGGTCTTGTCGAGAACCAGGTAAGCTTGGGTCCCCTTCTCTGGAACGACTTTGAGGATGTTAGCTTGAGTTGTCGCAAGTTGCATTTGTCTAAGGTATAGGAGTTCGGTTTTGGGGAGTCCTTGTGCCATTTCACTGAGATTCATGCTCGGCGCCGACCGCTTTTGTGGGTTGCCTAGACGCTTATAAGAAAACGTTCCGTATACTTCGGGAGCTGATCTATGGTGAACTCAAAGCAGATCGTTGCTGCCGTTTCGGCTGTCGTGTTGGTGGGCATCTTAGTCTACCCCGCGCTTTCGACGGGAACTGTGTCATTCATACTGAGATCGACGAACATCGAGAACGCGGACCACGTTTACGTGTTGGTGGGAGATGTATGGGTTCATCGACTGGGCCAATCAAGCTCAGATGGTTGGAAACTTGTATCCAATCAATCACAAACGGTGGACCTTGTCTCGTTGAAGGACTCGGCCGTCACGTTCGCAAAGGGGCAGGTCCCTGTCGGTGGCTACGATGGAATCAAGATGGCGATATCGAACGTAACTTGGGTCTTCAACAAGACCACGACAAGGCTGTCGGTGCAAATTCCACAACTCCAGAACAATCTTGACTTCAGAGCGCAAGCAGGTAGAGAATCGACAATCTCGGTAGTTCTCACGGGCCAATCGGAAATAGTGAGCGGCGCCAAGTTTTTCGTACCAAACATGACCGCCACTTTGAGCGGGGCTTCCAACCCATAGCAAGGCTAATCCAAAAATAGCCAGACTATTACTAGAAGGGCGGGATCTAAAGTTGGGTATCGCTGGAAAAAATGAACTGACAAAACTGATTCAAACGTACAAGTGTATTCATCCCTTTGACTATGCATTGATGGACGGAGATGGATACGTTATGACGGTCCGCGATGAGACAACCCTTCACTACCTTGAACATCGCAACGTCATATCCTACGAAGTTGTTTTCACTCCCCCGACCTACGTTTCACATCTAACTGCAAAGAGCAAATACGGGAGGATGGGGCTTTCGTTTCTCAACGCCGCGAAGGTCCACAGCGGCTTTGTCGGGCGCCTCGCGCTGGAGTTGGTCAATTTGAACAACACTAGGCAGCCGATAACAATCAAGCGTGGCGATCCTCTGATGCATGTTGAATTCATATCAAGAGATGGCGATCCTTCGCCGTACAAAGGCGACTACATGTTCCAGTACATGACAGATGATGAAGTTGCCCAGTACACCGGTATTCTGAAAGAACACTTCAAGGGTCTCTTCGATCAGGCAGAGCTTGAAAAAATGGCGAGAGAGAGAGTTCGCGGCTGAAGTCTACCGGCGGCCTAATCTCACAGCTTTCTTCCTGCGCGCATACATTATCTGGACTACGATCGCCAGAACCAGCGCCAGCACTACCACGCCTACCATAATCCACTCGTTCAATCCGGTTCCGACATCCGTCAGCAGCACCTCTCCTTGCGTCTGGACGAGCCCGCTAGCTGTGATCTCAGCGCTGTAAACACTGGTTGCGAAGATTGTGAAAGTCTTGTTGAGACTTTGAACCCTGAGGGACGCATTGATCAAGGGCGGGGGCGCATATTTCCAGCTTGAAGTGTTGTTCGACAGCGTGTATGTTCGGTTCCACTGCGCGAGCGGGGCGCTCAATGCGCTGAAGTCAAGAAACGTGAAGTTTCCCACACTGTTCGTAGCCATAGGCCCGGGTACGGACAGGGTCCCATTCACAAAGAACGTAACCGCCTTGATCGTCGCGTTCGGGCTTGTCTCGAACTTGCTTGCATTCTGATAGAACGCCACAACTGGTCGAAGATACCGCCTCCCAACATTATTGTAGCTCAGATCGCCTGCGCGAAGATCGGAGGACACGTTGAACGATCTCCATGTCATGTTCGCAGTAGCTACGTCACCATGTCTTTCTGTCATTCCAACGACGTTCGTTGTTATGGTTAAATTGAGCCATGTCGGACTTGAGGAAACGCCGACAGTTAGCGCTGAAAATGACGCTGATCCAGCCACCTTTCTCAATGCCGCAGTGAATGCAGCGGACATACTCACGTCACTTGAAGCGTCTAGGTTGATTGTTTCCTTAGGAAAATCGGTCATGTTCTGATGAACCGACAGAACCATCTTTGCCTGTAGTTGTCCTTTGTTGAAAGTCATCGTGACGTTTGTCGCTGATACTGGCGCGGCATAAATAGAAACTACGATCAGAAACAGTATTGCAATTGCAA
>PMBQ01000133.1 GCA_003152955.1 Candidatus Bathyarchaeota archaeon | reverse complement strand
GCGTAGATTATGAGTGCCGAAGAGAACGCTCCGAGAATGAAATATTTCAGTGCAGCCTCGTTTGATATCGGGTCGTCCTTCTGGATCCCGGTCAACACGTAGGTAGGTATGTTCATCAACTCCCACGCCAGAAACAGGACGATTAGGTCAACGGAGAAGGCGATCAACATCATACCGAATGTGGCAAGAAGAAGGAGGCCGAAGTATGTGTCAAGGTTCCTGTTTTCTCTCATGTAATATATCGAGGCGACGCTGATGAGCAGTGTTATTACAATAAATACAATCGTGAAGTAGGCAGAATAACTATCAATTGAGAGAACATCAAAAACGATATCCGGGGTCGTGACGCCGCTGCCGATCAGCAGCGCAACTCCTGCCAGGGTTATGAGTAGGCCTAGAATGGACCAGTAGGCGACCAGCATTCGTTGACGGAGGCGAGTCGCCAGTATTCCGACTAGAGGCGCGAGAATGGCGAAGATTGGGAGAGTGAACAGCAAGGTAGCTGATGTCAGATGCATCGGCTTCGCCTTTCTAGGACTAGCTTAGTTGCGGTTCGTTCACGTAAATAACGTTTCCCGGAGATAGCAAACGTTTTTCTTAGCGACCCAAGTTTCATTGCGACTTCGGAAACCAGTGAGTGTTCAATGTCAGGAATTGAGACAATCAAGATAATCGTGGACTCAGAAAGAGAGGCCGCGAAAATGCTGGCTGACGCTGATGCTAAGGCTTTGGAGATTCGGAAACGATTAGACTCCCTCATTCAGATCCAACGAAATGAGGCGCTCAACGCTGCCAAGAAAGAAGCCGCGGCTTTGGTCCAGAAGGCTGAGAATGACGGGAAAGCTGAGTCTCTGGAATATGAGAAGGATGCCGAGAACAGAATTCGCACGGTGGTCAGCCGAGCTTCGGCTAAGAAAGGTGAGGCGGTCGAAAAGCTCGTCGCGCTCATTTTAGGGATGAAGGCTTAATGTCTGAGACTGGAAAGTTTACCGAAGAAATCCTGACGGCTGCAAATGAAAAAGCTCAGGTCATTATCAACGAAGCAGAAACTTCGACGCAGCACGCTCTGAACGAGGCTAAGATGCACTCAGCGAGAGAGGCTGAAGATGTACTGAGTAACGGGCGGGCGGAAGCGGAAGGGGTAAAGCGTCGCAAGATCAGTGAAACGCGCCATAGGTTGAAGCTTAAAGAACAGTCTGAGAAGAGTAAGATACTGACCGATGTTTTGGAACAGACAAGAGCACGCGTCAACGACGTTGCCAAGGATGAGAATAAGTACTTTGCATACTTGGTTGGTCTGGTTTCCAGCGGTATCAGCGAGATCGGATTGGACGCGGTAGTAGTTCACCTGAACAGTCGTGATCTAAAGCAGATCGACCTGAATAGGCTTGAGCGAGAAATTGCTAAGAATCCTGGGAAGGCAATCAAGATCGAATTCTCGAAGGAACCAATTGTTGCATCGGGCGGAGTGATCGTTTCGAGCATCGATGGAAAGACTCGCATCGTCAATACCCTGGACCAGCGATTCGAAGCGCTGGAATCCAAGCTGTTGATTGAGGCAGGTAAGATACTCTTCGGCGAATAGGAAGACTTAGTGAGCTGTATCTGAAATTGGCAGGAGCTGGCAGGTACGCTGAGCTAGCCGCCGCTGTGCGCTCTTTCAAGGGTGAATTGATTCGTCCCAACCAGATAGAAAGATTCGTGGAAGCAGGCTCGCTCTCCGAAATAGTTGGTCTGTTGACCGGCGGCAAGGTCACCTATGCCGACGGAATGGATTCTAGCGCCGTTGAAGTCTTTCTGACTCAAAGGGTAATGGAAGTGGCGAAACGAGTGGCGGCTTATGCGCCATCGGACTCACGAGCATTACTGAAACTCTTTTCCACATCGTACGAGTTAGAATGTANNAAGATCGATAGCTGACCAGATCCCGCCAGAAGAAGCCCTCCGACACTTGGTTCCCGCTGGCAAGTTCACGGAGGAGCGCTGCAAAGAGTTGATCGAGTCAAGAAACCTCAATCGAGTGGTCGAGATGATTGATGACGCTTCCTTGAAGCAATTTATTGCGCCTAGGCTCACGGCAGAAAGGAGCGGAATAGCTGCCGTGTCCGCAATCGACCAATATTACTACACTCGACTTTGGAACGCCTCGAATCTCCCAGACCCACTTGACGCTCAATCAGCGAGGGGAATAATCGGGGAGTTCATTGATAACCTCAATATTCTGCTATCATTCCGGGCGCGACTAATAGGTCTCGACGCTAGATCAACCTCGGACCTCATGATCCCCGTGAATCATGCGCTCGGACACTCTCTGAGCGAACTTGCGGAGAGCACGAGCACACAGAACATAATGCGGGTTCTTGAGAAAACACCCTACGGTAAAGCGTTTCAAGGCTCAGGTCTGAGCGATGGGAGAGGAGCGAGTGTTGAACGCGCATTGAACCGCAATCACGCTGCTACCTGCCTCAACGCATTCGCGGGATCACCATTCAACGTCGGCCTAGCCCTGGCGCTTCTATTCCTCAAGAACTACGAGCTACGCGATCTCTTTAGCATAATCAACGGCAAAGCCAACAACGTTCCAATGGAACACGTACTGAACTCACTAATCCTGCGAATTTCTTGAGTCTGAGAAAGCGTTATAATACTAATCCGGGTTCTTAGCGGTCGCAAAGGTGCTAAGGAGCAATGAAGTCGAAACATCAACTGATGCTGAGTTTCCTTTTAATGGCCATCGGAGTACTGACGATCTCAACGATGGCGGTATTCGCGTTCCAGCAAGGACCTACTCAAGTGGGTCAGACAGTGTCAAGTGACAAGGGGCTTTTCCTCGTGGGCGCAGGGATTGCTGCCGGATTGGCATCATGTGGTGCCGGCATAGGCCTGGGCACCGCTAGTGCTGCTGCCATCGGAGCCATAGCAGAGAAACCGGAGATGCTCGGCAGAACACTTCTATTCGTAGTCCTCATAGAAGCAATTGCGATCTACGGGTTGGCAATGTTCTTCATAATATACTCCAGAATCTGAGAGCATTCAAGAACGAACTTTTCTTCATCTGATTCCCGCGCGGTTCAGCCGTGCTGATGCGGCTGCATGAAATCAGCACAGGACAAGCCGCAATCGGCTATTATGGGGCGGGAGTATGAACTGGGTAGCACAAGCGCTAGGTGAGCTTTCGGAGAGCAAGTTTGCTTAGGTTTTCTAATCAGACTGTGGCGCGTGGCCTCCGCTAATGTGGCACAAGCTGAGCTGCATGCATGATGATCGAAAGCAAAGGCGCCGGATATAGACCGAGAATCAACAGTGGAACCAGAAATGCTGCCAGAGTGAGCAGGACATATGTCGACGCTTCCCTGGACCCAGGAGCCTTCCCTTGAGGAGTCGCCAAGACTCGGCGGAGCATCCAAACGAAGTACCCTGCGGTTATTCCCGGAACAAGCACGGCGATGGCATAGAGGGTGTTAACCGAGATCGCTGCCAAAATGACGGTATATTCACTGATGAAATTGCTGAACCCGGGAAAGCCCATTGCGCCCAACGATGCCATCACTAGTAGGAAAGCCGTTTTCGGCATAGCGCCCCCCAAGCCGCGAAGTTCACGTATGGTGCGAGTTCCCATATGCTCGTGAATGACACCTGACATCAAGAACAAAGCGC
>PMBQ01000101.1 GCA_003152955.1 Candidatus Bathyarchaeota archaeon | reverse complement strand
TCTGCGACGAGAGTATTGGCTATCGGGATCTCACCTCCCAGCCCGAAACCAGTTAACGCCCTCGCAGCCAACAGAAGTGGATAACTTGGGGCGAGACCGCTCAACCCTGACCCAACACTATAGATCAAAACGGTCCACATGAACGCTGGTTTTCTCCCAATTCTGTCAGATAGAGTCGACCAAGCAAGCGAGCCTATGAACATGCCCAACAAAGTCAATGAGAGGACTAAGCCGCCGTAGATCGGGCTGGGAAACAAGAAATCTTTTCCCATACTGGGCAAAGCATACCCGGTCAGGAATACGTCCATCCCGTCGAATATCTGTGCCATAGATGCTACAATCAAAATGAGCCAAACGGAATGACTGGTAACGGCAACAGCTTCCAGCCTGCGAACAAAACTCTCCGCCAAGCCAATTCCCGGCCTCACACAAAGAATCTGAGACCATAAAAAGCTCCAGATTGTCGGAGTCTCAAGAACGGCTGTTCCTTAGTTAGGTTACTCTTGACTTGCGCTTCGCTAATAGTGCAATGCTCACTGGGTGGATCGCCTATTGGAACGAATCTTTGCACTTGCACTCGATGATGAGACCCGACGACGAGTAGTCTTGAGGAGCTTTGTCTTAGCGCTAATCTCGCGGCAACAAGTCATCTCTCGATTCTTGTAATCACTAACACGAGCAGTATGGTCGTGACAATTACGAGGAGAACTAGTAGTGTTCGGTTTCTCTCCCATATGACGAAGTTCGCGTTGAGTCGCGTGAAGGGATCGCGTGACTTCAGCATTCGAAAGAGTATGATGGCCTCTTCTCTCTTGAATACTCCATTGTCTACCCGAATCTCACCGGTTGTGCCCTTTTCAAATCGATGGTGCCCGACCCAAAAAGGATTGGAGTATTTGCTGCTTACCCACAGATCAAATTCTTCTTGCAGTGATAACTTGCTTGCACCTACCTGATTTGCGCGGTGATGTAGTAGAGTTTCACAACCCCGCTTGTAGAGACGAGTACTCCAAAGTTGAGGCTGCCGTCCGAGGCAGTCCAGTAGTAGACTTCAGACACGTTGTACTTTTGACAGTAGTTTGTGATGAAACCGTTGACTGTAGCGTTGATGGAGGTCCACTGCGATTCATCCGTGTAGGTGATGTTGGCGATTTGGATTTCGACGTTCGCGCTGACCTTGCTTGGACTGGTTAGAGAGTATCCCTTGTTGGTGAATACTGAGTTAAGCTTCTTCACACGTTCCGCTGAACCAAGTATGACGGGAGTTCCGCCAGAGATGGCGTAGTATGCTTGTGATGAATCCGAGCCAACCGCAACTCTGGCGCCGGTCGTGGCGTCGACTACTGCAATAAACGCCATTTTCGTGATTACGGCGTTCTGGACTTGAGTGTTGATGTACACGGGGATGAAGTAGTAGAGGTGGTTGCCGATCAGATACAGCAGTATGTTGCCGAGTCTATAGTTCGGCAGCAGGGTTAGCTGTGTGCGCACGTAATCGTCTGTCTCGACGGCTTGCAGGGCGGCGGACGGCCCGATAAGTTGAGTCGTCGAGTTGGATATTCTGTAAAGATTCAACCTGCCAAGTTGGTCGCTTCCGTAGGCTATGAACATCCCTGCGAGGTTTTTGCCGGGGGATGATTGGTACTCTACCAGCTGTAACCCTACGAAGTCTGTGCGGTTTCCGAAAGTCTCAAGGACGTATAGGACTTCGGTAGATGCTGGTCGCTCGTAGAAATCAGATCCTGATCGCCAGATGAACGGGTCACTTACGTGGTACTGGAAAGCCACGTCCAGTTGTCCATGGTTAGTGGAGGTTCCAAGCAGATCCTCAGGATAACGCAGTTGGCTAACGAGCCAGGTCGGCGGCGCTTTCCAGGAAGAGTAGTATTGTCTGTAGAAGTCGACTAGAAAANNGTAGGGATACATTTGGCCGTTTTCAATATCAACAAGGACGACGCCGAAGAATCGGAGGTAGTTGCTTCCGGAGAATCCGGATTGGATCGGGTAGTTAGTGTAGACTTGGACGCAGTAATAGATGCGGCTACCGTCTGTGACGAGGTAGCTCGCGGTGTCCGTAGTTAACCCACCGATGAGGATGTCTTGGACTCTCTGGTACACGTCACGATTATGCAACACCATGATATTATCTTGGGGAGGGCTAAAGGCGAAGCCGACTTGGCCATCTTTCACGAGGAACCACAACATTCGTTGCCAGCCCGACAGAGTATAGTCAGGCTGTCCGCTGTAGGAGGCATTTCCGATCTCCTCAAACCCCTTTACATGAACATAGACGTCGTCTGATAGTGCCTCGCCATAATAGATCGGAGGCTCCGCGTTGACTCCGAACGCGTTTTGCACTGATGTGTAGTCGCCTGTGTGGCTGTCGATTACGATGATTCTGGCGGCGTGAGTGTAGATCAAGTGATGGCTGATCCAGTCGTCGGTTGGATAGTTGATTGTTGTGGGGGCAGCCCAGTACTCGTGGCCGTTAAGGTAGATTATCTGCGACGCGCTGAGCTGCATCCAATTGACGCCTATCTGATTTATCATCTTCGTGTACGATGCATCGTGATCCCACTGCCGTACGAGCGAGACAATTGTGGTAGTGTTCCCTGCGGGAAGACTTGAGAGGGGCTCATTTGTGACATTCTGGATACCTGCCGCCCATCGCGTTACCCCGATTTCCTTATTCGTCATGGGTTTCCATTCATAGTTGGTCCAGTTGTTGT
>PMBQ01000376.1 GCA_003152955.1 Candidatus Bathyarchaeota archaeon | reverse complement strand
ACTATTAATGAATCTATGGTTTGGGCATACGTTTTCATAACCACTAGACAACCGAGAAAGGTCGTGCAAGCGATTCGCAAAATACCGGGTGTGATAAAAGCTGACGGTCTGCTCGGAATACCTGATGTCATCGCCATAGTCGAGGGAAGTGACATAGCATCAATGGACGCGGTCATAGACAGGATAGCGGTAGTCCCAGATGTGGTCGGGACCGACTCCAAAGTCGCAAGATGGATCGACTAAGAAAACCTCGAGCGTGCTCACCATCAGAACGCACCTATTCCATAATCTTCTCTGCTCAAAACTGGCTCAACGATATGTGGGCTAGCCGAATACACATGAACCAAACGGATGCCACTCAAACGTGAGGAAGATCTCCAATCGTTGTGATGAGAATGATGTTACCCTGCAGCGAACCGCGATGTATTGAAGAACCACTCGTAATCATCAATGGCCCGCGATATTGTGCCGTTCACGCCAGTACGGCCACACGACTCTTCTCACTCTATCGGCAAACCGAATGAACTCACAATGCTTACTGACAGTATCTGTTCTCAGATCAGTGGACTTGAGGTTGAATGCAATATGAGACGCCCGGCTGATTTGGTAAACCATATCCCACTGACCAAATACCTCAAAATCATCGGATTGTCTGTGGTTGCCATAAGAGAGTCACTAGAGACCTGCCGTATGAAGGTCTATGAGATTGCTTCATGTTCCTCGTGTGACGTAGAAGACCTTGCGTACCGATCATATCATGCGATGCTGCCAAGTTGTTTGGGCGTAAGAAGCCAGAGTATGGTCGCACACTTCCCGGCTACTAGCTTTTCAACTTGAAGTTTACAGAGTCCCCCTTTCTTCAAAATCGGCCTTGCATTAGCGCTACCAGAGGTCAAAGTCGAAATTAGCGCGCTGAGTTGCGGTTCGTGTCCGACAAGCAACAGATTCTGGCAGGATGAATAGTTATCCTGCAACATTCTGACGACTTCTTCTGGCAGAACCTCGGCTCTCAGTGCGGGCGTTGATTGTATTGCTTCGCCTACTCCATATTCTCTTCCAACTACGAACGCAGTTTCAAGTGCGCGCCTATATGGACTCGTCAAAATGATGTCAAATTCGACGTTGAGGTGTCGCATGCCGGTGGCGATTCGGCGCATTTTCTTGACTCCTTTGGGCGTTAGTGGACGATCGGAATCCAAGGGATAGCTCACGTCGCCCCGGTCAACCGCGATTCCATGCCGAAGCACGTACAGAGTTTTCGAATCAACAATCCTAGCGTTCCTCGGTTCACGGATGATTGGCTTCCAGACATTCCCGAATTTGGGAAGAGCTCTTAGAAAGCGTTGAGCGGTTACCGTTTTTCGTCGTTCATTGTCCAGCCAAATTTCAATCACGGCCCGCTGCGCGCTTTCTTTCTTCCACTTGAACTCTACCAAATCCTTCATCAGAACCTCGAGGTCCTGGATCTGGCCCATTATCCGCGCAAGAAAGCGCGTTGTTCCAAGCTGCTTTCGGTCCAGTGGGACCAACGGCTGGAGCATTTCCATCATGTATCTGAAAGGTTTGAATGCCAATCTCACCTCGTGAATCGTCGAATAGTCGGCTAGATTCACAAATTCGAGCTTCTTACTTACAGTGTCGAACAAGCTGTCCATTGCGGCCTCAATAATCTTGTGAGCGTCAGTTGCATTCGTTGTAGCGCGTGGAGAGCTAAGCAGGCTTTTCGCTCTACTGATTGCATTTTCAATGAACTTCATGCTCGACTTCGACGATATTTCCTTGGCTGCTTTAAGATACTCAGATTCTCTATCAACCAAATCGTCGTAGAATTCTCTTATTTCAGGCAGCTCTTTGAGGAGTCGGAGAACCGCTACCATTTCAACATGCACGTCGCGAAGATCGTTGAGTTGGGCCAGCTGCTCCTTGAGAATAGTGCGAGCTCTCTGCACGGTGTTATCCGGGTTGAATCTTCCAATTAGGTCAATGCTTGTCATGAGTCGTCGGATGCTGACGCGCAGATCGTGGACGTTATTCATCGACTCCTCTTGAAACACGCGCAAACTCTTAGTGTACTTGCTCCATTCTTCGTCCATAGTCTCGGTCATGAATTTCATTACGTCACGAGTAGGTGATTTTCGATTCTGAAGAAGTTTCGATGCAATTCGTTTCTGTGCAATTGTTTTCGAAGGAGATCGGATTGGTAGAGCCGTCTTAGACGAAAGTGGGTTTAGTGCAGGTCGCTTGGATAGAGAGCTTCGAACTGCGCTCGGTTGCCTAAGATCTGCCTGCGGTCGTGGTCTCAAGTGAAGTCGATTCGTTGGAGTTCGTTTCTGCCTAATCTTGGGCGCGATTTTTCTAATTCGCTTTTCAAAATCTGAATTAGTTGCTGTGTCTCGTATCGATGGGGGTCGCCGAGTGTCATAAGATTTCGCCGTTCTCTTGGAAGCGATTTTCCTCAATTGTCTGCCTCAGGCTCCTGGTCACTGGCGCTCTCAGCTGGGGTTGAAGGCCTCAGAAGATATATTTGTGTGGATTTTCCAGATCCGTCAATTCCTTCTACTGCTATCAACTTTCCAGGTAACGGTTCGTGGTTCTGTGACCTTATCATTACTCAATCACAATTTTCCTTTTGTAGGTTCTTTCAAATAATCTGGACCCATGGCTCACCGCCCATCGCTCAAGGAGCAGGTCTCCTTGGCCTTTCAAGCGCAAAGTGAGTCTCTTCTTTCCTTCAATAACTCTGAAACGTTCAACCTTGCTGGCGTGTTCGCGGTCAAGTGCTTCCGCCAATCGCAACAGTGCGGCGAGCTTGACAACGACTTGGCGCCGCTTGGGTGATAGATTCATGTATTCTCCATGACTCATCTTAGGGAAAGACCTGCTGTGATATCGTGCCACATTTGCTACGGTTCTCTTCTCCAAATCATTGAGACCGATAATCGGTGAGGACTTGATCAAATAGTATGAATGCTTATGGTGATCGGTTGTGTCGATGTAATAACCTAAATCGTGCAATAGAGCGGCGATTTCGAGTAATGTCCTTTCGTTATATCCCAATTTGTGAAGTTTCTTTGTAGCGTCGAATAAGCCAACGGCAAAGCGCGCGACGATTAGAGCATGCTGTGAGTCATAATCATATTTTCTTCCCAACAGTTTCGCAGAAGTAATTAATTGGGCTCTGTGCAACGGTCCAGCGGTGCTTTTCAAGTTCGCCGCCATATCAATCAGCACTCCTTCTCTGACTCCAACGCGAGGGATGAGTATCTGCTCCACGTGCGTTTCCCTGGCAACGCTTTGCAGTACGATAGCGGCGGGAATTATGACGTCAGCTCTATCAGGTCTCAATCCGAAATCTTTGATACGGCCTTCATAAGATCGCGATTGGAGCTCTTTTAGAATCGACTCGAGCTCGTCCACGGTTACAGATGTGTTATCCTTTCCATCGCATAATTGTACGCGCAGGTCACCCAAAGATTCAACGTTGCCACCTGTAGCAATGCACAGGTCTATCTTATGTTCGCCTATCTCTTTTCTAAGGCGCGTATCCCCAACCTTGATGTACTCGCGAGCTAGCTGCCTGAAAACTCTATCGCCCCGCTTCTTCTGTTCGAGAATTTGCAATAGTCTAACTGTGCCAATAGCGAAGCTTTGAGTTGCAAGTATTTCGCGTTCGTTTGCGAGACTAATTTCTACGCTTCCACCACCAACATCTACGAGCAGTGCCACTCTGCCCTCTAGTTTTACTACTCTTGAAGTTGCCAGGTAAACGAGCCGTGCCTCTTCTTCGTCGCTAATCGGTTCTATTGTTATTTCGGTGGCTTTCGCAATTTGGCTTATGAAATAATCTCGATNNCGATTCTTAGCTTCACGAAGAGCACTCGTGCCCACAGCTCTGATAGACTTCACTTTGTCTTGATTGATCTGTTTTCGAAATTTGAGAAAGGCATCCATGGCTTCGACAAGTCGTTTGTCAGAAATCTCTCCTTTCGCGAAGACATCGGCGCCCAGCCGGACGGCTTGCCGATCAGTATGGACTATGTGCAGTCTCCCATCGTCATTCGCTGATGCGATCCCAAGCCGCATCGCGTTCGACCCGACATCAATTGCGGCGAGTTTCGGCATTGTGTGCACTTCTGGTTGAATTAGTTTCCGCGAGCTGGCAATGATGAATTGGACCTTCTGCTTATCAAAGGTGCGGAGGTCGAAGTCTATCACATGGCTCTATGTGAATCATGGTGTTCATTTACCTCAAATTTAGTTGCAAATAGAGGCGGGCCACTCCGTGCGGTCATGACGGCGGCATGTATTACAGATTCTCCGCAGTTTGAGCAATATCTTGCTGGCCAAGAGTGAAACTTGCCGTTGAGCCGCGGTTTTGTTATGCGCTGAGATGGTTCTTGGATGGGCAACTGAATCAAAAGTGAACCTTATCCCAAACAGCCGCGTGAGCCGTGGATCGGTGAAATCGTCTGACTGACATGCTCACTGTTCTGGTCATCTCCGTCTTTGCAGGACTTGTCTATTTTGGAGCGGCTAGGAACGTGAAGTACCTCGTCATAACCACATTTGTTCTGGCTATTGTGACTGCAAGCCTACTTGTTCACTGATGTGAAGCGAATCGTGAATTCACATACATTATTGCGACTTGACGTTTGTTGGAACATACTTGTCTAGAGCCCTTATTGATATGAACTGTGCAACTCTTCGAACCAGTCCAATGTCATTGAGGAGACCTTTTCTTCTGCTCCTTTGAATGTGTGTCCGGTTTCGGGTAACACGACTAATCGTCTCCGTCCAGGAATAGATTTCTCGTATCTTTTTGCTTCGGCGAGTGTTACATAATCATCTTTGTCGCCTATGGCCAGCAGGATCGGTGAATGGTTCTTTCTTGAGAGCAGACGGGCGCCACTGAGGGACATCAACTTCCCACGTACATCTTTCGGCCGCAAGTTGAGTCCGAATAGTTCAATCTTCATCATCCGCGTGGCGTCGTGAAACTTGTCGATAATGGATAGAACCACGAAGACGGCGTAACCTAGTTTTACGCGTCTTTTCTCGATGAAGGTCTTGATGTTCTGGTAATGGTCTGGTGGCGTTGCCCAGAGCGCGTAGCCTTTTACTCTTGGATCGTCGACCAGCGCATAGATGCTGATGGTTCCACCTAAGCTTCTACCCACAATGAAAGCGCTCGTGGAGTTCACCTCCTTTCGGTTCAGAAGAAATTCGAGCGCACTCTTCGCGTCTCGTTGTTCACCCCATCCATAATCGAATTCGCCCTCGCTCATACCACAGCCGCGAAAGTCGAAGAGCAAACACGCGAATCCCCTCTCAGTGGCCTTCTGGGCGAATGTCCTGTAAAGAGGGAGCCACCTGAAACCCTCCGAGTGCATTGCGTGGCACATTAGAATTCCTGGGCAGTTCTTTCGCTCGGGCAAGTAGAGTTCGCCGCGCAGAAGTAAATTGTCAGACTGAAATTGAACCTCTTCCATGAGCGATATTCTCCGAGGGTTTGCGCCTGAAGTTTTTCATCATCGTAATTTGTGCGTTCTCGGCTTTTCGGATGCCGTAGCCTACCTGACTGTTAAATATTGATTCAACAAACATACTTCGGAAGTAATAATTATGGAAAAACCTTGGCTCAGCAGTTGGCCAAAGGGAGTACAGCAATCAATAGAGTACCCAGAAATTTCATTGGGCGAAGTCCTTCGAAAGTCAGCAACAGAATCCCCAGATCAAGTTGCCATGATCTATTATGGCACTCGACTAACCTTCAAGGAACTTGATGGCTTAGTCGACAAGTTCGCGGACGCCCTTCAAGATCTTGGAGTCAAAAAGGGTGACCGTGTCGGGATCTATCTGCCGAACATTCCCCAGTTCGTAATAGCGTATTATGGTGCGCTGAGGGTTGGCGGAATCGTTGTCGCCTTAAGTCCACTATACAAGGAAAGGGAAATTGCCCATATCCTCGCCGATTCTGGAGCAAAGGTTCTGGTAGCATGGGACAATCTCTACCATTATGTGCAGGCAGTGAAAAATGAAACCGAGCTAACCACTATTATCACAACTAGCGTTCGTGACTACCTGCCTCCGATTCTTAGACTGCTTTCACCTTTGAAGGGTGTCAAATCCTACGCGTGCCCAGGCGCCCAAGACATGAAGACGCTCCTATCCAAGTATCGCGGACAACCAAGACCTGTTGAGATCAGTTCGAAGAATGACGTTGCGCTCCTACAGTACACGGGTGGCACAACTGGTATTCCGAAAGGCGCGATGTTAACGCACAACAACCTGGTCGCGAATGCTGCGCAAGTCAAGGAATGGGGCCAGTTGCGACCTGGTGTGGACGTGCATTTGTCAGCCCTGCCGTTCTTCCATATTTTCGGAATGACTACAGGCATGAACTCGCCCATCTACACTAGATCAACGATGATTCTTATCCCAGACGCACGGGACCTCTCAGCAATTTTGAAAACCATTGACAAAGACAAGCCAACAGTTTTCTGTGGTGTACCGACATTGTATAATGGCCTCATCAACCGGCCTGACATTCAGAAACATAATCTCCGGTCAGTCAGATTGTGCATTTCTGGAGCTTCAGCACTTCCAGTTGAAGTCCAGAGAAAATTCGAAGCTCTCACGGGCGGACGGTTGGTTGAGGGATACGGATTGACGGAGACGAGTCCTGTCACGCATTGCAACCCCGTGGACGACCCACTGAAGAACCATCCAGGGACGATCGGAATACCAGTCTCAGATACTGACGCAAAAGTCGTGGATATCGACAGTGGAAACCGCGACCTTCCTGCTGGCGAGGCTGGGGAATTGATAATGCGTGGTCCGCAGGTGATGATCGGATACTGGAACAAGCCCGAGGACAACAAGGTGTCGCTTCGCGGAGGCTGGTTCTATAGTGGCGACATTGCAAGCATGGATCCAGACGGATACTTCAGAATAGTAGATCGAAAGAAGGACATGATCGATGTCTCTGGGTACAAGGTGTGGCCTCGAGAGGTTGAGGAGAGACTGTTCGAGCACCCGGCTGTACGGGAAGCAGGCGTGGTCGGCATACCGGATTCGAGGAGCGGTGAAGCAGTAAAGGCGTTCGTTGTATTGAAGGAGGGGTACGAAGGGAAGGTCACGGCAGACGAAATAACCAGTTTCTGCAAAGAGAAAATGGCCTCATATAAGGCTCCCAAGGTTGTAGAGTTCAAAGGAGAACTCCCTAAGTCCGTGGTAGGCAAAGTATTGAGAAGAGAGCTGAAGACACACGAACAAACACCATCGATTGAATGAAGGAGTTATGTGACTTGAAACGTGTGGCAATAGTCGGCGTGGGACACTCTAAGTTCGGTGACAGACGCGATGTGAATCTGCCTGAAATCGGATTTGAAGCGGCCAAGCCGGCGTTTGAAGATGCAAACTTGACACCAAACGACATAGATTTCTTGAGCGTCGGCACGGCGGGTGGATGGTACGAGGAATTCTTGCCAGCAGTCGTCGTTTCCGAATACCTAGGCTTAAGCGGCAAAGGACTGGTCAGGTGTGAGGCAGCTTGCGCTTCCGGAAGTGCTGCCGTGGCAACAGCGTACAACTCAATTGCAAGTGGCCAATCTGACGTAGCGATGGCCGTTGGCATCGAGAAGATGACTGAGATAGATGTTTTGACAGCAGTTGAGCTGATAGGGCGAGCGGGCTACTACACGTGGGAATTTCACAATTTCGGAATGACATTCCCGGGATACTACGCTCTTCATGCCACTAGTCACATGAACAAGTACGGAACCACAGAGCGGCAACTTGCCGAGGTAGCCGTCAAGAACCACAAGTATGGCGCGATGAATCCAAACGCACATCTCCAGCGAACAGTCACGGTCGATGACGTTCTTTCATCACGTGTCGTCGCATGGCCGCTGAAGATGTACGATTGCTGCCCAATGAGCGACGGAGCGGCTGCAGTGATTTTGGCCTCAGAAGAAAAAGCAAAGTCGATGACAGACAGCCCCGTCTGGATTGAGAGTATCGGTATCTCCTCAGACACCGCAAACGTGAGCAAGCGCGCTGAATATGCGAGTTTACGTGCTACAGTAATCTCCGCAGAGGCGGCGTTCAAGAGAGCGGGGGTTGGACCAGACCAAATCGACGTAGCTGATGTTCATGACTGTTTCACGATAGCAGAAATCCTAGCTTACGAGGATTTGGGATTCTGCAAGAAAGGTGAAGGCGGAAAGATGATCGACGATGGCCAGACAGAGATCGGCGGAAAGATACCGATTAATGTTGATGGCGGACTCAAAGCGAAGGGGCACCCAATCGGCGCAACCGGAGTGTCAATGATAGTGGGCCTTACACGCCAACTCAGGAAACAGGGAGGAAAAGTTCAAGCACCGATCAAGAACGGTTTGGCACTCGCGCACAATGTTGGCGGCACGGGTCATTACTGCTACGTGACGATTCTTAGGAGTTGAAAATATGTCTCTTGGTCCTCCTGCGCAAAGACTAAAGTCCAGACCGGTTACTTTCATCTTTGAAATTCCCACAGACAAACTCATAGAGTTCTGGAACGGCCTCCCGAAAGGAAAAGTGTACGCTTCAAAATGCACAAAATGCGGCAAGGTCACTTTCCCACCTGTCGCCGACTGCTCACGCTGTCTCAATTCGGGAATCGAATGGGTCGATTTGCAAGGTGAAGGAGAAATTGAAACCTTCACACACATTGTGGTTAGACCAACAAGCTTCGCGAACCATGAAACGTACACAGTAGCAGTAGCCAAAATGAAGGAAGGTGTCAGAGTGCTGGCATGGTTAGAAGGCGCCAGACTGGGCAAGGTGAAAGTCGGTGAAAAAGTGAAACTCGTCGGCAAAGTGACCGATGAAGGACCGACCTACGCCTTCACCCTCGTATGAGAATGGTTGAAGAGGGATTTTTGATGGAGAAGAGAGAGATTTCCAACGTAGCTGTTATCGGCGCTGGAGCCATGGGTCATGCTATCGCACAAATCGCATCCATGGCGGGAATGAACGTGTCAATGACTGATGTGAAACCTGAGTTCACACAGAAAGGTTTCGAGCGCATCAAGTGGAGCATGGAAAAGTTCGTTGAGAAGCGAACCATGCGCAAAGAGGAGATGGAGGCCGCACTAGCAAGAATCACATTGGTAGAAGGCTACCCCAAAACTGTCGCCAACGCCGATTTCGTTATCGAAGCGGCCCCCGAAGATCTGGACCTCAAGAAGAAAATCTTCTCTGAAATAGACGCCTATGCTCCAGCTCATGCAATACTAGGATCGAATACGTCAAGTCTCAGCATAACGGCCATGGGCGCTGCAACGAAAAGACCGGACAAAGTTGTCGGGATGCATTTCTTCAATCCACCCCAAATGATGCCGCTTGTCGAAGTTGTGAAGGGAGCGGGTACGAGCGACGAAACCGCTCAAACGGCGATTAACCTAGCTAAGAAACTGGGAAAAACCCCTGTCCTGGTCAAGAAAGATGTGCGAGGATTCATAGTAAACAGCGTGCTCGGTTTCGTGTTCAACGAAGCCTTCTGGGCCATGTATCGAGGAGAGGCGACAAAAGATCAGATCGATTCAGCAGTCAAGTATAAGGCGGGTTTTCCAATGGGAATATTCGAATTAGCAGACTTCGTCGGACTCGACATAATTGACAGCGCTTCAAAACAGATGGCATCAGAATACGGAGACCGGGTGAAGATCCCGCCAGTTGTGGAGCCGATGGTGAAAGCGGGTAAACTAGGACAGAAGTCAGGAGAAGGTTTCTACAATTGGAAGGCAGGGCGTCCCAGGATTCCATTTGAACTTGCAGACGAGTTCGATATTGATCGAATTTACGTCGCATCGATCAACGGTGCCGCTTGGCTTGTTCAAGGCGATGTTGCATCGCCAGAAGACATTGATACGGGCATGAAATTCGGAGCCGGCTGGCCGGCTGGCCCATGCGAGTTGGCCGACAGGTTAGGATTGGATACGGTAGTTGCAAAGCTCAAAGAGCTTCAGACCAAGCTAAACGAGCCAAGCTACAAGCCTTGCCCATTGCTTGAAGAGTACATTGGCAAGGGTTGGACCGGCCGCAAGAGCAAACGAGGATTCTACAGCTACGCCTGAGTGGCCTAAGCAGTTACAAGGCTCATTCGGGTGTGCGCCGGGTTTACACCCTAAGTACTTCATATTCACGGTTGAAAATGACGATTTGCACTAGTAACTATGACAAACCGTTTGGTGCTAGGTAGTCTCACATGACTAGTAAGCCAAACGTGACTAGAAATTCAAGAATGGCTGCAATTGCAGTGAGCATGAATGCGATGGTTCCGATTTTGAGCGTATCATCGAAGACCGACTTCAGTCTTGTCACATCAGCGATAGATATGGAATTAATCTTCGCCACTTTCCCTCGTGATTCTTAGATCGCCTTGGGCACTGGCACTTGCCGACCCCTGTATGTTTTCCATGCAATAGTGAAGAATGTGACAGCGAGGGCTAACCAGAAGAAACCGAACAAAGAAGGCCTAGGGCGCAATGCGAACCGAGCTTCATCTTAACCATTTGTTTTACTTGCACTTTGCATGAGCGTCATCCATTTGTCCAAGAATAATCATGGCCTAAGACAACTTAGCAGAAAAAGCCTTTGAACCCATTCTAATACTAGCGTATGAATTAAGACATGCACTCGGGGTACCGTGCTAGTCTTGTAGGAATTTTCAATTATTCTGAATTAGGGATGGATAACTTAGTCATGTTCTGCTGGGTCTTGTCTAGTGGCTCATCATGACGTAACCGTAGATGCTTGCTAAGATAATTACAACGCCCACGAGTGCAAATAAAATAGCAATCCACTTAGGAGGTCTCTGCGACACGGTTCTCCTACGCATACGATTCACGTTCTTTCCTAAGCGAATGATTCACACTTAAACTAAGATAGGCACCGAATTCACATTCCTAGGTGCCTACGGGTAATTCTATGTCTGCCCTTGTGTCGGCATAGTAATTTCTTTACTGACTTATTCCATTTGTCATAAGCCAAGTTAGAAATACGGCCAGCGGGTATCTTGGTCGTTGCACGCTGATCACCAAGTTTCATCAGCTTGCAACGCCAATAGGAAGTAAGAGTCAATTGTATTATCAAAGAAAAACGTCCGAGAATATCCCGGTTCCCTATGCGCGAACGCAGTCACAGCTGCGGGGCACGTTCTCATCCAATTTTCGAGAGGGGCAATAGATGAGTGAGCCGAAACATTACGAATCGCTCATTGTGAAGAAAGAAGAAGGCATCGGCTGGATAACGCTCAACAGACCTCACAGACTCAACACGCTCACTGGCGACATGGTTAACGAGATGCACTCAGTTCTCGATGATTTCGAAGCAGACAAAGAAGTCAAGTGCATTGTCATCACGGGAGCTGGCGATAAGGCCTTCAGCGCGGGAGCAGACGTTACAGCATTCCAGGGTCTCACGCCCGCGACCGCCGTGGAAGCGTCAGCCAAAGGACAGGCGCTGTACTCACGGCTTGAGAAGATCGGTAAACCCGTCATAGCTTCCCTCAACGGCTATGCCCTGGGCGGGGGATTAGAGATGGCGATAGCCTGTGATTTTCGAGTGGCATCTGAGAATGCTGAAATGGGTCAAACAGAGTCCAACCTTGGACTAATCCCTGGTTGGGGTGGCACGCAACGACTCGTCAGAATCATTGGGTTGCCGAAGGCGAAGGAACTTATTATGCTTGGAAATCGCATCACCGCCGAGGAAGCTGCTAGGATAGGATTAGTCACTAAGGTCGTTCCGAAGGCAAAGTTGCAAGAAGAGACCGTCGCCTTGGCAAGAAAGTTGGCTGACGGACCACCCATTGCCCTCAGACTTGCTAAGGAGACGATAAATTTCGGAACGCAAGTGCCTTTGGATATAGGGTTGAAATTGGAAGCACAAGCTTTCGGAATCGCCCTCTCCACCAAGGATGTCATGGAAGGGGTTTCAGCATTCATGTCGAAGAGGAAACCGGAATTCAAAGGAAAGTAAGGAGGTTATGTGATGCCAATAGAATTTACCTTCACGGAAGAGCAAGAGCTTTTCCGAAGAACCATTCGTGAACTAATGACTAAATCAGTGGCTCCAAAAGCGAAGGAGCTAATGCAAGCAAGATCGCTCATCCCAGAAGTCCACAAAGCCTTCACACAAGCCGGATTGTTCGGCCTTCTAATTCCTACAGAATTCGGAGGGTCCCAATCCGACTACGTAACGTTCATTATTGCAGTAGAAGAAATGACACGTGGTGATCCGACAGGCTTCGCTGGTCTGCCAGCCTGGTACGGAGCCAGCTGCGCCCGCCTACTTTCAGTCTACGGCACCGCAGAATTGAAGGAAGAAGTTCTGCCGAAGGTGGTCAAGAACGGATTGGTAACCCCACTCCATTCCACTGAACCCAGCTGCGGAACTGATTTCACCGCAATAACCACAACCGCGAAGAAGAATGATGACGAGTACATAGTCAACGGGGAGAAAATCTGTCTTAGCTGCGTTCCAGAAGTAGTAAAGTTTGGAGGCGGATACATCACCTCAGTAAAGACACGCCCAGAGCTTGGAAGCAAAGGCATGAGCCTACTTTACATCCCATCAGATTCCAAAGGGATAACAACTTCCAGTTTCACTGGCATGGGAATAGACATAGGGGGAGTTCGCTATGAAAATACACCCGTCCCAGAAAAATGCCTAGTCGGGTTCGAGGGCACTGGATATCAGATGACCTACGAGTCATTCGTCCACGCTAGAGTTCCCACAACCATGAGTATCGTGGCTGCGGCTGATGCCGCTATCGAGAAGGGCATAGAATACATCAAACAAAGGAAAGCATTCGGTAAACCAGTCGCCGGCCATGAAGGCATTCAATTTGAACTCGCCGAAGACTACGCAAACGTTCAAGCATGCAAGTGGTTGACTTACCGCGCAGCGTGGCTTGTTGACCAATACCACAAGGGCAAAGCGTCGTTCTACGATGCGATGACCGGCGCTTCAATAGCCAAACTCACTGCTTCGGAGCACTGCGTGAAAGCGGTAAGTGATGTGCTGGAATGGTACGGCGGACTCGGAACTACAACAGAGTACGATGTCCAACACGTGTTTCGCATAGTTAGACAAGCAGTCATAGCCGAAGGAACCAAGAACGCACAGAAATTAGTCATAGCAATGCAACTACTCGGCAGAGAATTCTCTCCCATTTAATGGTCAGAGCAGAAAACTGCAAGGCATCATCGCACAGCGGTAATACTGGAATTTGAATTAAATAGTTAAGAACTTATTCAGGTTCCGGTCTCACTTCGAAAGAGAGGACTACTTCATGGCACTGCGAGAAATTCTCCCCACTTCAACTATGATCTTCCCCGACACCAAACCTGGAATCAAGATTCTAGAGGAAAACCACAGAAAGAGCCTTCAGGAGCCAGATTCGTTCTGGCGCAAAGTCGCCGAAGATCTCTTCTGGTCCAAGAAAGACGGACCGACCTTCGAAGAGATGGATCAGCCACCTTATGGAAGATGGTTCCCCAACTGGAGAACCAACATGTCTCACAATGCGTTGGATCGACAGGTCGCTGGTCCGAGGAAGAATAAGGTTGCCTATTACTGGGAGGGCGAAAACGGCGAGAAGCGTAAGCTCACCTACAACGATCTCTATGTAGAAGTGAACAAGCTCGCCTCAGCGCTCAAGAAGCTGGGAGTGAAGAAAGGAGATAGGATCACAATTTACCTACCCATGATTCCCGAACTTCCCATCAGCATGCTTGCATGTGTTCGACTCGGAGCGATTCATTCCGTAATCTTCGCCGGTTTCACGGCCCAAGCGATCGCGAGCAGAGTCAACGACTCAACCTCCAAGCTCGTGATCACTTCCGACGGCTCGTTCAGAAGAGGGAAAACGCTCGAACTGAAACCTATCGTCGATGAAGCGATCAAACAAACGAGTAGTGTGGAGAAGGTCATAGTAGTAAAGCGAGCGGGCAACTCGGTGACCATGCAGCCGGAACGCGATCTGTGGTACCACGAACTGCTAGAATCAGCGGAGAAATTCGTCGAATCGGAACAAGTAGAGAGTGTTCACCCAGCTTTCATATTGTACACTTCTGGAACTACTGGAAAACCCAAGGGGACGACTCACAGCACTGGAGGATACATGACCTATGCTTACTACACGCAGAAAACGGTCTTCGACATCAAGGATGATGATGTGTACTGGTGCACAGCCGACATTGGATGGATAACAGGCCATACGTACATCGTCTACGGCCCTCTAATAGCGGGTGCCACTTCGCTCATGTACGAGGGTACCCCTGACTATCCGCAGCCCGATCGCTGGTGGAGCCTCATCGAAGACTACAAGGTCACAATCATCTACACAAGTCCAACCGCAATTAGGATGCATATGAAACTCGGAGAGCAGTGGGTGCAGAAACACAACCTCAACTCGTTGAGGTTACTGGGCTCCGTTGGTGAACCAATAAACCCCGAAGCCTGGTACTGGTACTTCAAGAACATCGGCCGCGAAAAATGTCAGATCGTCGACACTTGGTGGCAAACTGAGACCGGCGGAATCCTGATCAGCCCTCAACCTGGCATAGCTAAAATACCGCTCAAGGCCGGTTCCGCGACACTCCCGATCGCAGGCGTCGAGCCCGATGTCTACAGTGAAGAAGGCAAACCAGCCAGAGCAGGAGAGAAAGGCTACATTGTGATTAAACGCCCATGGCCAGGGCAATTCATGACGCTCTGGAACGACGCTGAGAAATTCAAGCAAGTTTACTTCTCGAGATTTCCAGGAGTTTACTATGCCGGCGACTATGCTATGCGGGACGATGACAATTACTTCTGGCTTCTCGGTAGGGCGGACGAGGTTCTGAAGGTGGCAGGTCACAGAATCGGAACAATAGAATTAGAGGATGCATTGATCTCACATCCCGCCGTCGCTGAATCCGCCGTGATCGGCAAAGCCGATCCTGTCAAGATGCAAGTACCAGTGGCGTTTGTTGTTCTCAAACCAAACTATGCTCCAACTCCCGAGCTGAAAAAGGAATTGTCGAATCATGTCAGAACAACCATAGGACCAATCGCAGTACCGGAGGCCATCTACTTCGTAAGCAAACTACCAAAGACGCGAAGCGCAAAAATCATGAGACGAGTAGTCAAGGCCGTAGCCGAAGGACAACCAATAGGAGATATCACCACAATAGAAGACGAAACAAGCGTCCAAGAAATGAAAAACGCCTACGGCGAACTGCAAGCGGAAATCCGTAAGGCTGAAGCGACAAAGTAGAAAAAGCGGAGACAGGGGCTCGCAGACATCTCAGCGACAGATCTCGAAATTCTCGCAGATAGCCCCATTCAGGTTACACGGATAATACTGGGATTCTGGAATTCATGTTCTGTTTCCTTACGACGGTGGTGAATCTGAAGGAATAGAAAAACCAGCATAGGAATCAAGAGAATAGCGATCCATGCTCCACTGGCGAATTTTGTGGCGCCAACTATGATGAACGTTATTCCTGTGGCCAAGGCCCCCGTGCCGTTTAGGAACGCTTTCAGTTTCCACCGTCTACCGTGTTCGCGTCTCCAGTGTCGCACCATACCCGTCTGTGAAAGTGTATAGGCAAGAAACACACCCACTGCGAAAAGAGGAACTAAGGCATGGCTGCTTCCGGAAAATACCACTATTAAGAGACCGGCTGCCAGTGCCAATAGTAGGATTCCGTTCGCGAATACTCCTCGAGAGCTGACTTTTGTCAGGTTTTGTGGGAGGAACTTGTCATCTGCCATAACACTCAAGAGACGAGGTAAGCCTGCAAAACTGGTATTGGCGCCTACAGTGAGAATTAGCATTGTACTTGCTTGGATGATGAAGTAGGTCGTGCCGTTGCCCACTAGGCGACGAGCCAAGGCAGACAAAATCGTTTCTTGAGGACCAGCTACAACACCAAGAACCTGCGTTAGCCCGACACTCCCCAGAAACAAGACTCCCATCAATAATGCCATGATTAACATGGTCTGGCCAGCGTTCTTAGTCTGAGGAGATCTAAAAGAAGGGACACCATTACTGATCGCCTCTATCCCAGTCATTGCGGTACATCCAGTCGAAAATGTGTACAACAATAGGAATGTGGACATGGGCTGTGAGGCCGGAGGTGCAGTGGAGGCAAGCAGCGACGGTGGTTGCAGGGAGAGACGCACCGCACCATAGCCGAGCATAGGAAGGTACGCTAGAAGGAACAAGTAGACCGGGACCGCCATTATGATACCGGTTTCACGTATGCCTCTCAAGTTCAGCAGCGTTATAGCCGCTAAGAGCAGCAGTGATAAGACAACGCGATACGGCCACAAATAAGGGAAAGCTGAAGCAATCGCATCCACTCCTGTGG
>PMBQ01000153.1 GCA_003152955.1 Candidatus Bathyarchaeota archaeon | reverse complement strand
TCGATCGCGCTGACGATGTTTATTCAGAGGGCGAAGGCATGAATCGTGGGAGGCCCCGCGTAGCTATTTCTGGGCCTCCTCTCTATTTCGTCTATGGATGATGTTCTCAGATCTCGTAAAGATACTGGAACGGTTTGAGCCGACTGCTTTGAATGCGCCAGGGTAATACAATATGCTTCGTAGCACCTTTCGCAGAATACCTCTTCCGATGTTGTTGGAGGCTGATGGAGTCTAATAAGAACAACCCTATGTTGCCCTTATTCCTAGTCAGGAACTTGACTTCGTTTGGCGTGAGGACGATCTTCGAGATTGGTCCTTGTGATCCTTTCACCTCCATGAAAAGTTTTTGCTTTCCCTTACGACACAATAAATCGTAAGACTGCGTGCTTGAGACATCCTGTACCATGAATCCCTTCTTGTTAAAATACCACTTCGCTGAATCCATTGCCCTTCCCTCAATTACCTTACGAATCTCTGGATTAGATTGAAACCCCTGTGCTGTGTCAGACGAAAGTCTGCTTTCTACAACTTCATCTAGCGTCGACTCGAGTTCCGCGTCTGGATCCGTAAGCAGGTTCGGACCGTGATAGGAGTCTACAAATTCAAGAACCTTCCTAACCCACGACAGATTTCTGGGTTCTCCGGCTGCGTCAAGGGCAAAGAACACATTCGATCGGCCCGGTGCGACCAACTTACTACTGCCGTGGGGAACGACGCATGTTCTCCGGTTCGTTGGAAGTAGAACAGCCTCCTTACTAGGGGCAATAGTGAAATGCCACCAAGGGGAATAAATCAACTGAGAATGTACAGTTGAATTCTGGTGCCATCCAACAACTACCTGTCCGATTGAAGGGTCCCGATGTTTTGCGAAAAATATAACCAAGACCTTACTTGTTGAACCGTGAGAGGACTTGGGATCAATCCGTGCAATATTCAGTTGATTCGCTCTCATTTGATTGGCAAAAGCACCGTAGACTTTTCTAGAGCGGACAACAAAGTTCCGAGACTCACCACCGACATGCTTTTTGTTGTACTCCCCACCTCCATACGCACGGCTGTCTCCCGTTTGGATACCCTTGTAGTATGTCATCCAACCAATTCTCGCAAATAGAACTTTTCGCATGTATTCCCCCTTCTTAGAGAGGTTGTACTCTGTGAGATATCGTCTCGCCGCACCACGCAGTCCTGGACCTACAATCATCATTCAAATGATGGGCGGGTTGAGCGAGTTCCTCCGGTATTGCCAGACTTCGGGTTCATTCGGATTCACTTTGGCATCTGTGCTTCGTTGGTTAGCGTGTAATGCGTTCGATGGCAACCCTCTTCAAGTTTCCTTAAGGTTCGAAACCACCCGATCGCCGATGCTACCGAGCCATATTGTGTTTTGGGAAACACTCTTTACCAGGTCTCTCAGAATTGCTGTAGCGAAAGCCTGTTTCGCGGTATTTTCAATGTCCGGCCAGTTCCTGCCACACGACTGCACTAGATTGGTCATGACATCAGACCATTTCTTCATTTTCGTCTTAGCGTTCCCCGATTTTGTGCGAGCTGCTAAGTACAGACTGGAATCAAATGAGCAGCCACAAGCATCAGCAATTGCGGCGATGTAAATGTCTGGTGAGAAATGATCTTCAAACTCGGTCTCAGCGCAACCGGACCGAGCGGGTACGGTGAATAAGTCCAAGATATTGACTAGTCCAGAGTTCTTGACTTCATCAAAAGCTCTTAGGCCGGCTATGTCTGAATCAAACATCACGACGCAGCTTGCCGCATCGCGAGCTAGCGCACGTATTACAGAAAGAGATTTCGACGCTCCTCCAGCTCCCAATACTCTCACGCTCCCGTCGACAATTGCCTTAGCAAGGTCCGGTTTGAGGTGCACAAGTAGCTTGCCTAGGATTCTTTCTTCAGTTGCGCCTTCAACCACAAGTGTCACGTTTGCCGTGGTGAGGTTTTCTTGGGGCCTTATACCAAGCGACTGTCGTATTTGGGAAAGATTCTTTGCCTGAACCGCAACACAAGAAAAATCAGATCCAGGCTTGCGATCGATGATTATGTTAGCAGCGACGTTGTCTCGTTGGACAAGTATCGGTGAGTGTGTGGTTATCAGGATTTGAAAGGAGCTGCTAAGTGACCGCAAGCCTGCTTTCGTGTCATAGATTGCTGATGAATGGAGGTGTGCTTCAGGTTCCTCAATGCCAAACATCAAGTTCCTCTGATAGTGTTGTTTTGCAAGGAACTGGAGAATCGCCATAACAAAAAGGCTCTTGACACCATCCCCTTTCTGAGTGATTGAGGTGCGTGCCCCATCATCGATCTGCACATCTCCAAGAGAAATAAAGTTGAGAATTTCCGGCTCGTCAAGTACGAACTTGATATCCTTTAGTTCTGGAAGATATGGCTGCAAATCATGAATGAGCTGACCTTCGACGTTTCCGATCAAACTCCGGACATCGGCATAGAGGTTTTCCAATGCTGACAGCCGCTGCCGACTGTTTTTGACTTTCTGGATTGCACCGGAGACAATTTCCGAGAACACGGAACGCCGGAAATCCGAAACATTGCGATTGGCAGGTATATACAAGTATCGGAAACTCGAGACGAACCAGCGTAGGAAAGTGTCTTCGTCGTCTTGATTCTGGAGGGGGGACAATGTCAGTTGCCGAATGATCTTCTCATTTTCTTTGTGAATTTCCAGAGTCAGGTCTACCGATGGTGGAAGGGCAAGCGAATGGTTGATTTTTACAAACTCAATGTCTCCGTCGGAAAACTCAAACCTGCCAGTAAGTCGGGTCGAGTACCGTCGGCCCGGTTTGCCCTCATAAAGCTTAGGGTAGTCGATTTCAGGTGAATACCGTTCTGGCCGATCGGTTCGAATCTGAAATGGGGAGCGTTGTTTACCTCCAATTTCCGCAAAGAACAAGTCTAGGGCCTTTAGCACAGTGCTCTTGCCGAGATTGTTTGGTCCTGTGAGGACGGTAAAATCTGATAAAGGAATGCTCACATCGGAGTCAAATGCTCGGAATCTTCGTATTTGAAAAAGGATGAGTTTCATTTTGCCTCATAGCGTGTATTTGACGGCGCGCCAATGACACAGTTCATGCAATCACGCAACACCGCGCACTATGTGTTTTCTATAGAATGAGTGTTGCGTCATATGAAGTTGCGGCAACAGATCCAATCATTTGAGATCATCTTTCCTGATTCTACGAATGTTCAAATGGTCGATGATACCTTTGAGGAATGGCGACATCGCTTCAACCTTTAGCAGTCGAGACCCATCATATTTCTCGTGGAATGTAAAGACAGCGTCTTGCTTAGCACGAGTCATTGCAACGTAGAATACGCGTAGTTCCTCCTCCACGTCCCTATCGGGAGATGGAAGAAATGTGGCATTTAGCCACATTATGAATACATACTCAGCTTCAAGACCCTTAGCGGAATACATTGTTGAGACAAGTACCTTGTCGTCATCAGGGATATCAACCTCAGGATCAAGTAGACCAAACTTCTCGTGAATCGACCGAATCACTGAGCCTATCGAGGCTGGCTCTTTTGTGAGTTCGTTGATCGTAATGCCTATTTGTGGGAAAAGTGAGTCTTCAACCAACAAGAACGGGAAGGCGTGGAGTTCTTTGCGGAAGCGGTCAATGTTGTCTGCGGCAATTAGAAGCCGAGACAGGTGAGAAAAGATCTTTCTTATCGGCGGACTGCTCAGGCGTGAACAATACTCGAACAGGGTTTTGCCAGATTTGATTGCGTTCATCCTGTATTGTCGGATGTAATCTGCATCGGTTCCAATTAGCTCAAGCCATTGTCTGAGGGCGAGGCTGTCGTGCGAATGGAGCATGCGGAGAACCAAAAGCAGACGCCAATGATCGTCAGGGATCTTGGTCTTCTCTCGCTGTTTGGTTGGAATGCCGAAGCCTTCTTCCAAGGAAAGTGCAACCTTGCCGACAAAAGCCGCGGTGGGACATAGTACCATGAAGTCATTGTTTGTGAGCGCTGTACCGTCCCGACGGGTTTGAGACTTTTTGATTTTACCGATTACTCTTGCAACAGCATCGATCTGCAAGTCGCTTTTCGTGCATTGAAGCGTTAAGATTCTCTTGCCATTCGCTTTGGGACTTTTGACCTGACCACCGAGATATTGCCGCCCAGCAATGAGAGCCTGCGCGGCTCTGAGAATATGCGGTGGAAGGCGGTGACAGTGTGGGAAGTGGAGATGTTCCCATTCATCAGACTCCCATAGATCACGAATCCCCTTAGGATTTGCATTTCTAAAGCTATAGATGCTCTGGGCATCGTCTCCTACAACAACAACTTGGCTTGATTTCGTTTTGCTAGCGAGTGCAACAAGCTTCTGGTCCACCGGGTTTAAGTCCTGATATTCGTCGACCTGCAAGAACACCGATGGCAAATCAGCGGGGTCGGCGGAAAGGATTGAGCAGGCGGCAGGAACGAGCGCGTCCATATCGAAGGTATTGTAGAATTGCAGAAGAATGTGGAGACATTGGAGCACTTGATCCCTTTTTGCCTTTGGCACACAGCAATCGTCGGACCATTTTTTAGTGTTTCGATAGTATGAAATCTCTTTCTTGAATGTGGGAAGGTTAACGCGCAGTGCGGTGTCTTCGATGACCTCAGAGAAGACCAAATCACGTTCACCTCGGTCTTCAATCAGAATAGAGAAGTTTGGTTCCCAGCCGACAGTTTTTGCATATTTGTGGACGATGCTCTTCGCGTACGTATGGAGGGTGCTAACTCTAGGGAAGACGAATTGTGCTTCTGTCAATGCTTGCTTACCGACGGTGTCCTTGAATTTCCGTTCTGTATCTCTTCGACTTGATCTAGTAAAAGTAATAAAAGATACTTCCCGATTGGGATTCTCTTTGAGCAACCTTTCCATCCGGGCAACGATGGTGCTGGTCTTCCCCGTTCCGGGGCCTGCAACGACCACCAAAGGCCGTCCGTTGTGTTCGATCACTCGTCTTTGCTCTTCGTTTGGAAAGCTCATTTCAGGTGCCAGATGTCATCGGGTGTCGCCACAACTACTTACAGCGTGTGAAGGCACAACGCCGTTTATTTTGCCGCTATGAACGATCACCTCTCTCACGGCAAAAGCAATTAGGCGACATCAATAATACATATCAAACGAGGAAGCTTCGCTGTTTTGCTTGTCATGCGCATCCGCCATCAAAGACCAAGAGAACGTGGTCCCAAACGTCCTCCTCTACGACGCATCCGCTCTAACCGCTTAAAGAGAAGAACTTTTCCATAGAGAGACTCTCCAAATCCTTGCAAACCGGGGAACAGTCCAACCCGTGTAATGTTCATTCTCTCGAACACCAAGAGTAGATCACGCCGTGCTTTGGGGGAAACACGAATCTTCATCACATTTTCCTTGCTTTGAGGCATTGACCATAGGACTTGCCGGAAGGGACGAGAAATGTCAGTAGCTGAAAGGAATAGACCCTTCTGTACGGCGATGCGATCGTTCATAAATGAAGGATTAACGGGGCCAACAAGAGCTACCTTTGAGCGGTTCTGAACGAATACTTCATCAAATGCGGGGCCTTCGCGGGCAGCTAGTAGTTTGAGTAAGTATTCTCCATCCTTCTGTGCCTTGACGTGACCAATAAAGTGTTTGGTAAGCCACGTCTTGTTAACCGCCCACACTACAGGGTTGCGACTCGCACGTTCAATAGCAAAGAAGCAAGCAACAAAGAGAGAGAAAGTGAAATCAAGCAGTCTTGCTGGTGATCCGTAATGTCTCATTAGCGCCAGGTATGCGAGTGTGTCATCTGGAGCGGGCGCAGGAGTAGGCCCGTACAGATGATAATATCGTCTGAACTCGTGAAGTAGGGCTAGTTCGATTGGAAGAAATTCTCTTTTGGCAATGCCGAAATCAAGGAAGCAACGCTCAAGAGTGGATTCCAAGCGATTCGAATGACCCGCTTGACCCCGAAACACCCATTCGGCTGAATCAGAATCCATCTCTGTATGAATCTCAAAGATATCAGAAAATGATCTGATTGAGCGTCGATATGCTTTCCACCTTGGTTCATTCTTCATCGGTCGAAATCTCCACTATGCTTGGCTTACACAGATGGGGGTCGCGCCTACCGCTTCCTGTTGCCTCGCCCTGCCCGCCTCAATGCTCTTGCCCTTTATGAATGAATAAGACGGGCATCGAACAGATTCTACTTTCGCGCCAGACATGGCTTTGACTTTGCCTCAACAAACGATGTGAGAGACCTGGCCGCATTTGTTAGCTGGCGTTTGCCGAAAGAGTAGATCCTCTACTTGTCATCGTCCGAATCAGCAGTGTCGTTGTCTCTTTGGGTGTGCTTCGCTTGCTGGCGATGCGATTGGAAGTCGATCATGTTCATTGTCTCTCTCCAAGCAAGTATTGCATTGATGAGCAATATGATGCAGATGATCGCAGTAGTCCATCCCCAATCACACCCAACGGAGATGTTGAGATGCGACCCTGCGATCGGGGCAAGAATGAGTGCAACCACTGAGTTTGCCGAAACATGAAACGCACTCCATCTTCTAATCAGCCATTGGTGAACTCCCTTAGAGATTAGTTCGTGATCGAACGTTACCGCCGAACAAAATCTCTGCCGTCTATCAAGAGGAGTTAAAGACGGAATCACCTGCTGCCTAATTCGCTCAAAAGCAGCTTTGGAAACAACAACCTCAAAATGTCGACGAGCAAAAAGAAAGAAGCCAAATCTCAGGCCGCTCACGGTGATCGTACCAATCAGGAATCCGAGAACAAGTATAGCAACGCCGCCTCCGATTATGGTTGTTATTAAAGCATCCGTCTTGACAGATGATCCAGCTGCAGGTATGAAATCCGATAGAGACTTGGCTGGATCAAGGTACAAGCCCCAGAGAAGTGATGCCAAGAAAAAGAAAGGCGGATATAGAAACCTGATTTGTCTGTCCTTGTCCATTTCAGTCTCCTATTCTGTGACGTTTGAAGAAGCAAATGCCGCTCGCTATGTGCAAAGCCAAGTCGTGAGTCTTCAGGGAAAGGAAATCCAAACCAGGCCGCTCTTCGAGGCCCGCACCTCTGGCGTGGTCACAGGTAATCGATTCGATGCACATTGCACAATGAGGGGCGCGAACCCGATGTCCGTGGTTTGTGTCTTCGCGGAACGCACAGTCGCCATGTACCTGCATATACTCATTGAGCCATGCAAGTCGGAGAAAGTTCCAGAAAAGAAACTCGGTCACTGTGATTCTCTGTGACAACCAAATGGCTTAGGATCACCGTTTAATTCATTGAAGTGACTCCGAAAGAAACCGGTTCTCGGAACGGAGGTGAGTTTTTGGGGCGCTCTTCCTCTACAGTTATCTATCCGGGAGACCCATAAATCGGATGCGTGTCTGAGAAAACACGTGATGGGGCTAATAGATGCACCGACGAAGCGAGGAAGGGAAAGTGGAGGGAACTAGAGAATTGAAGGCTCTTGGGCGAATTATCAACTTTTGCGACGACATCTCAAGGCCCAAGTCTGAAGCCCCCAATAGGGCCATTCCAAAAATCCAGAAAAAAACCTAGAAATCAGCTTTCTACCAGGCAACAGGTCTTTTGCTCCACCGGTGTATATCGCTGTAGAAGCAACCATAGGAACTCCAATACCAGTACCTTCGGATGGGACCCATTGGGTAAAGAAACGGCCACCATGGCCGTTCCAAATCCTATGCGAGATATTCCAGCGCCTTGTTCCGGACGACCTGCTTCAGTCTCCGTAATTGTTCATGACCGACACCAAGACGGTTCGTGGATTCTTTCTCCGTATATCCCGCAACCATCTCCCACGCCACTTCTGATTCCCTGAGGTTCAGTGCTTCTTCGAACCCGCTGACCAAGCATAACCCATACGGATCCTCAGCACAGCTCGCCAAGAAATCTCCGAGCGTGTGATTGTTATCTGCAATGGGTTTGCTAAGCGATACTGGTTTCTGATACCAAACATCCCGAATGGATTTGCCTCCGAGTTTTGCACCGACGAATGACCTGTTCATCTCCCGTGAACGGAGTTTCATGAAGTTCACGAGCAGCTGTATCGATCTCCGATCGCCGAGCCTTAATCCTTCCTCATAAGCCTGCAGTACAAGCTCGTCACGATCATCCTCATCTCGTGCCATCTTCATTGCGTAGCGTTTAAGCGTACCGATTTCCTGTGGTGACATGGTGCCTCCTTTTTCTTGACGGGTATTCTCTCTCCATAGTTCTTATTCCAGGTTATTCGCCGGGTATAAGA
>PMBQ01000082.1 GCA_003152955.1 Candidatus Bathyarchaeota archaeon | reverse complement strand
AACGAGGAGAGCTTCTTCGTGCGCCATGCCTACTTCACAGGCGGTGGAGACCCGTACGAGAAGCTCAAGCGGGCACTCAGGGCAGATGTGAACGAGGATGCGTGGTCGGCCCTGTACTCGACGAAAAGCAGGCCGTTCGACGCGCCCAGCACGGGCAAGATTGCCGTGAAGGTGATCAACCACTACGGGGATGAGGTGCTCCGCGTCTACGACGTGAGGCCGGGGGGGGCGTAGAGCGGACTTCAGAGCCATATCAACTACTTTGCCTTCACTGCAACGCCCAAAAAACAAGACGTTGGAACTCTTCAGCCAAAAGGGTGCTGACGTCCACTTCAAGGCCTACCAGACCTACACGACGCGGCAAGCGATTGAGGAGGGGTCTATTCTGGACGTGTTGGCCGACTACACGAACTCAAAGCGCTATATCAAATTCGCCAAATCTGTACAAGCGGACAAAGAGTAGGGGAAAAGAAGGCGGTCTATCCCCTCACCAGGTCCGTCAATCTCCAGCCGCATGATTTCGGCGTGAAGGTAAGAATCATGCTGGACCATTTCATGGACGTGACCTACAGGGCGATCCAAGGACAGGACCGCGCCATGCTGGTCACGAAGTCCCGCCTACATGCCGTCCGCTTTCAGTTGGCCTTTGGTAAGGAACTTGCCTCGCGCGGTCTGCCGTTCAAGTCCCTTGTCGCTTTCTCGGGAACAGTCGTCGATCCCGATACAGGGATCGGTCATGCGGAAGCAGGCATGGACTCACTCGGCCCCAAGATCGCCATTGCCGGCGCCCTGAAGACCCCCGAATGCCGGATATTGATTGCGGCGAACAGATTTCAGACGGGCTTTGACGAGCCGCTCCTCCACACCATGTGCGTGGACAAGGGCTTGGGCGGGGTGAATGCTGTTCAGACATTGAGCCGATTGAATCGCAAGCGGCGTGTGGGGCAAAACCGACACGATAGTGCTCGATTTTGCGAACGAAGCCACGGACATCCAGAAGAGTTTCCAAGACTATCATCAAGTCACTTTCCTTGAAGAAGAGACCGATCTCAACAAACTCTACCAGCTCTGGCCGGAGCTGGGACACTTTGACTTTTTCACGTGCCAAGAGGTTAAGGACTTCGCCGTCATCTTCTTCAACCCGCAGCAGCCGGCCGAAAAGCTCTAGCCGGTGCTGGATGCCGTTGTGGCACGCTTTCGAGCAATGCCAGTAGATGCGCGGGAAGAGCTCCGAAGCACGCTCCAGAGGTACGTCCGGCTCTACGGCTTTGTCTCACAGCTATTGGCATTCCGCGACACAGATCTGGAGAAGCTTTGCGTCTTCGCCAAGAATCTGAATCGTAAACTCCCCAAGCGCGAAGGTCACTTGCCTTATGAAGTGCTGGAGGCCGTCAACATGGACTCCTTCCGCGTTCAGGAGACCTTTGCCGACTACATCCTCTTGACGGGCACGGACGGCTCGGTGAAACCCATTAGCATGGAGGGCAAAAGGTGTGGGCAGGATGAGCTGGACCTCCTATCGAACATCATCAAGGTCTTAAACGAAACCTAAGGCTTGAATCCCACCGACGAAGACAAAGTGAATATCGCCTCGCTCAAGGCCAAAGTGGATGCCCACGCTGAACTTCAAGCGGTGAAGAACTCCGACAACACGGAAGCGACCGTGCGCAACAAGTTCGGGAAGGTGATCGATGATCTCTTCTTGGAGTTCGTCACAACCAAGCTCGGTCTTTACAAGAAAGTGACCGATCCACAGGCGAATGCGTACTTGAAGGAAGAGTGGTTTGAGGAATACTCTAGGCAAAGGGCTAGAACGGAACTGTCGTGGTAGGGAATACGTAGCCACTCACAATCAAGAACTCAGAGACTTATGGCTGGCAAAGGAGAAACAACGAGAGCGTTCCTTGACTATGTGGATTCGTTCGGTCCTGTCATGCACAGTCGAGAGAGCGTTACTTCCCATGTATTTTGTTCTTTGCTCACCGCGCTACATGGAATTCCTGCCACCGACCTCCTGCCACAAGGAGGCACGACTAAGGGTCAGATCGACTATGTCTACATGCCTCCGCGATCGACTGATACCCACGTGTTTATTGAGTTAAAGAAGTACGGGTCGCTGCGGGAGAATAACGTCAATAAGATGAAGAAGTATCTCAAACACAGCTTTCCTAAGGAGCTGAATCGCCACGGCCGAGAGGATTCTTGGCGCGTGCTTATCATCACGGATCTATTGAAGGTCTTTGTCTTCTTCCGCCGCAAGAAGAAACCCGCAACACACGCTTATGGCTTTCAACTCAAGTTCGATTCTCCTCTCAAAGCGACGGCTGGCATCGCAAACATTCTGAAAATGAAACGAGGCCAACTTGCCCGTCAGATACTGTGGGAGGAAGGTTCGAATCGCCGAGACATTATCCTACGAGAACTGAAGGGGAAATGGAAAACGGATCTGTACAGTACGGCCTATGGAGGGTGGACTCAGAGAGTGGGGAAGGGGAAAGGTTGGCCTGCCAAGTTTATCAAAGCGTTTCGTGTGGCAAGTGGAGAAAATGTGTCTCTTGTTGTTCCAAGCGATCACAAGATCCTGCTAATCGCTATGTTTGAGGAATCAAAGGTGCGCAAGGCAGTGAGGGCTCTCTTCAAATCCCCATATGGTGTTGCCTTCAGGCGGAATGCCCACTGCTCGGCTTTCAAGCCATCGTGAGCTGACGGCTTATTGGCCCTTCTTGAATCACTGAGATGGTTCTCTGCGCCGAGCACGTGAAGGAACAGCGATTCTTGGATTTGCTATGGAGCCGCTGATAGAACAGGTCGAGGAATGTACAACAATTTGATCGGCGGCGGTACCAACGAAAGACCAATATGTTGACACACCCGATACGCTTCGGAAAGAACCTCTCGGCGCAAGGCAGGTTGCAGAACAAGAACGATTCGGGAACGCCACCTCGATACACAAAGCCGAGAATAATGCTCATTGATTTGAACGACGAATCAAATGAGATCCTGCGCAAAGGGGGATATAATGTAACAATTGGCACTTTTGGGAAACCATACAAAGTCCCCAAAACTGATGAATGGACCCCCGTTTTTGTTAGCGCAGAGTTGCCAAATTTCGAAGAACAGGAAATTGTGATTCTTGATGTGGGGATGCCGGAACTTGCGGGTTCCCCCGTTGGAGAAAAAGCAACCACACCCAAACAGACGGATGTATGGGCTTCTTGTCATAATGGCTTCGTGGACCCAAGGCCAAGAGCAATGCTAGATGTTCTTGACAAGTCTGAACAGATTCTAAGAAACGGTGGCTTATTCGTTGTGTTTGCCGATCAAAAGGTTCAACAGAATCAGTTCTTAGCCAAGATCAGTGAGTATGACACACTGGCACGTGAGAAGGAGTTCAATGTTGACAATTGGTATTTCTTATTGCCATTTATCTCTAAACTCGAGGTTGATGCGGCTGATGGCGAGGAGATGCAGGTCGCCATTGAGGAACCGCCACTATCCTCACTCCTGTCACTGCATCTCAAGAAAGGACGTTATCGCTGTACCCTCAGATGGAAGGGAATAAGAGCCCGATGGGTGACGTTAGTGACGAACAAATATGGGGAAGATGTTGGAGGAATGATTCTGCCGGTGGATGATGAAAAAGGATGTGTGCTCATATTCCCAAAATTAGCGAATCGTCCAGCATTTCTCAACGCATTGCTGTCTACCGTTCTACCGCAGGTCTTTCCAGATCTGTTTCCATATGTAGAGGGGCCGCGTTGGGTCGAACGCCCAGAATATGAGCTGCCTCCGGTTCTCGAATCCAAAGCGAGGATTGAGATCATCAAGTCGGAAGCGGCGGAGCAAATAGCTGAACTCGAAAGACAAATAGGTCGACTACGAGAGACAGACGGCTACCTCCATGAACTAATCCAAGAGACAGATCGAAAGCTCGTTGTGGCTGTGGCTAAGACGCTGAAACTGCTCGGCTTTAACCACGTCATTGATGTGGATGAAAAACTGCTCAAGGAAAGTGCCAAGGGGAAAGACGAGGATCTACAGATTGCTGATCACTCCCCAATAATACTGGTGGAAATCAAGGGTATCCGCGGCTTACCAAATGATGAAGAATCACTCCAAGTTGGTAAGCACTTGGTCCGCAGGATGAAGGAATTGAAGCGAACAGACATTCAAGGCTTGACGATTATCAATCACCAGCGGCACATAGCCCCGCTCGATCGTGATAATGGCTCGGTGTTTTCGAAGAAGCAGATTGACACGGCTGATGGACAGCACATTGGCTTGATGACTTCTTGGGAACTGTTTCGCATTGCGCGCGGATTCGTTAGGAATCGTTGGACCCATGAACAAGCGCTGTCAATTATCTCTCAAATGGGAAGAATTTACACCGTTCCTTCGCACTATTCATTACTTGGTGCTATTGAAGATTTTTGGGAGAAACCGAAAGCTGTTGGAATAAACCTAGCCTCGTGTGGACTCCATCTTGGTCATCGGATTGCATACATGTTGCCGGTGGAGTTTGTGGAGCAGGTCGTTGAATCCATACAAATCGACGGCAAGCCCGTTGACTTTGCAGACAAGGGACAATTTATTGGCGTCAAGACAATCCTGACCAAAGAACAGGCCAAGAAGGGTGTCAAAGTGTTCAGGGTCGCTTCCTAAGGTTTTGTACATGGAAGGTGCTTATGGCCAAGATTGACAAAGATCGTATCGGCACAGTGCTGTCCAAGATAAATTGAGTGGCTCGTGAGAAGTCTTGTTTTGGTGTTCATTTGGACGGGTTCTGATGTTGAGCCTGGATCTACCCCGGGGTCTGCTGTCCAAGACCGGCGGAGAAGAGGGAGAGTTGGATGCCCTCACCATCCGTGGGAGGACTCTCGAACGGAGCGTCGATCCACTGCCAGAGGTCACGATAGGTGAACAGGTTGAACCTGAGCATGGCCACTAGGTTCGACATTGACCAGGCAAAGGTAGACCGGAGTTTTAGGATCTTCAAGAGCATCACGGCGATCAGTGCGGTCCACAGTTGCACATGCAGGGCATTGATACTGGTTCCGACAAAGGTCTTGATGCGCAGATTCTGTTTGATCGTCTTGAAGAAGATTTCGATCTGCCACCGGTCCTTGTAGATCGCGGCGATGGTGGTCGCGCCGAACTCCAGCAGGTTAGTGAGCAGATCGATGGCGCGCTCCTGGTCGGGATCCCAGACCAGCACGCGGCGCAGTAAGCACGGGCAGTCGGCCTGGGCCTTGGCGCTGGTGAGGCGAATGGTTTGGTCGGAGACGATTTGGCTGTTCTGCGGGGGCTTGCGCTCCTCGACGACCTCGAAGACGGC
>PMBQ01000155.1 GCA_003152955.1 Candidatus Bathyarchaeota archaeon | reverse complement strand
TTTCCATACACCAAAGTTTCAAGTGAAGATGGATAAACCAGGGCCACATCCTATCCCAAATATGTCCTCCAGCGACACGCTCACTGAATTCGAAGAGAGAATTCTTCTCACCCTCTGGAAACTGAAGGGCATTGGGAAAGATCATGTCAGAGAGGACTCCCTAAGAACGGATCCAACGTTGGAAACGACCGACGCTCTCCTGAAAGATATAATAGAGAAATTGCGGACTCGGGGTTTCCTCGAGACAGCTACTGCTGACGATCATAATGCAATTTCCCTAACGNNCGCTCGGCCTCGCTATATTGAGACAGATCGAAGAAGACAAACTGCAGGAGTTGAAATGATTCACGAAGGCCTCTCAGACGGACCTGACATTTCCGCGAGTATTCCGGTGAACAAAGAGGAGCATAATTCGAGTCACGCCACTAACTCGCAACTTTGTACACTGAATAGTTCTCGAATCCAGTTATGACCCTCAGATACCCGTTGAGCATCTTGTCAACCGTCTCGTCGCCTGTGTCGACAAGCAATGGTCTACCGCGCAAGGAAGCTAGCTTTTCTTTAGTGGCCACAACAATAATGTTCCCTTTGCCTAGCTTCCTTATGATTTCTGGACTGATTTGCTGGTTTCCTCGACCGAAAATATATCCTTGCCCTCCAATGACTGTAACAACGATCTTGGCTTTCTTTCCTTCAATCAAACTGCTGAGCTGGTTCTCATTGACATCTTTGGCGATCAGTTGTCTGTTCAGAACTACGTCCACACCGAGCAGCGTCTTTTCCAATCCAACATGAGCTAGGATGTCTCTGGTAGTCGTGCCGGGTCCGAAGATATAGAGACAATCGTCTTCCAAGCTGCCGATCAAGTCAGCTGCAATACCCTCGATAATCTGCTTCTCTACCTGAATCCCGCCGGATTTGACACTCTGAATAAATCGTCTTTCTTCAGGTATTCGCAAGTAACCGTAAAGTCTCGCCGCAACCACGCCTTCTCGAAAAGAAACTTCGTCAATATCCATCACTTCGGCTTCAGTCACCTTTGGGTCCGAGCTCGTTAGAAAATCGACCGCAGCCTCGCCCGCCTGTCTGGGAGTCATCGCGTAGACCGCGGAATGCATCTTGACGCCAGCAGGTATCCCCAGCACTGTGATTTCATGCCCGACCGCCCTGTGGATGTCTCTCGCAGTTCCGTCTCCGCCCGCGAAAAGAAGTAGGTCGACGCCCATGTTCTTCATGTTCTTGGCTGCCAGTGGTGTATCAGCGGGCGTTGTTTCGCCGCTTCTTATTGATCCTAGGGTCTTGGGTGAAAAAGCGGCTTCTTTGGCTTCGTACTCTCCCATTTCGTAAGGGTACGTGAAGATTTCGATCTGATCCTCAATCCTGTGTATCACTCTAAGTGCTTCCACAGCTCTCCGCGGGGACTCTGGAGAAGCTCCCAACTGCCTTGCTTTGTCGACAATCTCGGCTCCGTCTGTGCCCTTAAGGCCGACTCTGCCACCCATTCCCGCCACAGGATTTACTATGACGCCAAGTCTTTTCCTTCGCATAGCTGGATTTCCCAAAGTCCGTACCACGGACCCATACTCGATGTTCCGTGGCATCAGGGATTCTTGAGGAGAGTATTACTTCAACCTATGCGCCTTGCGCAATTGGTCTCTGCAACCCTTTCTTCTTGAGGTACTGTCTCCACGTAACAGCTATTCTTTCGGGCTCGTTGATACTGGGATTTACGACTTTGTGAACGACAGAATTGTACGGCGCATTCTTCACGAATTCCGAGTTGTCGTATGCTTCTTTGGAGATTCGACGTAGGACCGCCACGTATTCATCAACATCGTCTTTGGAGTACGATTCGCATGGTTCGAGGGTGAACGGTTCTGGGACGACCCATGGGTGGTGACTCGTCCAATAGTGCTGAAGTCCAAAATCTGCCATTCTGCGCAGGACATCATCGGTGCCCACCCCAGTGTCCTGTTTGAGTTTTTCCCAGCTGTATCTGACTTGCTCCAATCTCCTTCTTCCATGAGCGTATGGTACGACTACTCCGGGGATTTCACTCAGTTTCTTTAGCATGTAATTGTTGTTGAGAACTGAACAGACGGCAGCTTCCTTTAGGCCTCTTGCACCGTGCTGCATTATCCAGGCATATGCCTTGAGGAGGCTTGGGACGTTTCCCATGAACGATCTAGTTTTTCCGATGCTCTCGGGACAGTCATAGTCAAGATAGTATTTCCCGCCGTCGAATTTGGCTTGAGGTACGGGCAGAAACTTGGCTAGAGCCTTGGTACAACCTAGTGCGCCGACTGCGCCGCCCATGCTTCCATGCGGGATTGAGAAAGTCTTGTGGAGATTGAAGTGGCACATGTCAAATCCTGCCTCTCTAGCCCTCGCAATCCCCAGCATGCCGTTGGCATTCGCTTGATCGTAGTAACAGAGCGCCCCGACCGCATGTGCTGCCTTCACAAATTCGTCGATTCTCGGGTTGTAAATGCCTGTATCCTCGGGATTGGTTATGAATATTCCAGCCGTTCGTTCTGACAACGCTGCTTTGAAGGCCTCGAGATCGGCGTAACCCTCCTCATCCGGCATGATCGTTATGACCTTGTAACCAGCGGTTGCTGGTCCAGCCGCGTCACACGGATGTGAGAACATTGTCGTGAGTGTCTCTTTTCGCTTCGTATCTCCTCGGGAAGCGTGATAAGCTCGCATGATCGAGGCGGCCGTGTATACAGCCTGAGCTCCCCCGGATGGTTGAAATGAGAATCTATCCATGCCGGAGACCTCTTTCAAGAATTGCTCAAGTTTGTAAATGATCTCCAGCAGTCCCGGAAGAGTCTCGCTCGGTTGGAGGGGATGAATTTCTGTTATTCCTGGGTGCCTCGCCGCAAGATGCTCCTGCACCTTCGGACTGTATTTCATCGTACAGGTTCCCTCGCTGATGTCGATTGTAACGTCGGTACCTAGCGTTTCTTGCGACAAATGCATGAAATGCCGTAAAACGCGCATTTGGTTGATCTCGGGCAGTTTGGCAGGTTCTTTTCGACGTAACTTCAGAGGAATCGTCCCGACTCCGGTACCAACCTCTTTCTCTACCTCTGCTTCAGGTTCACGAACCAGAATACCTCTTTCGCCGGGCACGCTCATTTCAAAGATAATTTGCTCATCCCATTTGGCTTCGTGGAATTTCCGCAGCAGAGTATTCGCGTCTCTTCCCATCTACATTACCTCCTTTAGTGCGATGACCAGTTTCTGAATGTCATCTTTCGTCTTCGTCTCCGTTACGCAATAGAGTGCACTCTGTCCTAATTCTGGAAATTCCTTCGAGAGATCTTTGCCACCGATAATCTTGTGTTTCAGAAGAGCCTTGTTGACCTTCGCAACAGTTTTGCCTGGTTTCTCAAATTTGATTACGAATTCCTTGAAGAACGGAGATTGAAACTTCAATTTGACGCCTCTTATCTTGGAGAGATGCTTGGCGGCGTACTGCGACATTTGCATGATCGTTCTGCCGGTCTGTTCCATTCCTTTTGGTCCCATCAGGGAAAGGTATACTGCTGCGGTAATGGCCCAAATGCCTGTGCTCGTTCCTGTGAATTCATTTCCCTTCTCGCGGGAGCCATACGACGTCCTGTCGAACAAGACTTCGCCGAAGCCATATTCGCCGCGCTCCGAGGTCTCTGTTATTCCGAACATTAGGTCCTTGAATTGACTAATGTATTTCATGTCGTCGCCAGTAGCGATGAATCCTCCCTGACCACCTCCCGCTAACATGTGCATACCGAGCGGATGAAAATCTCCGCAAGCGATCGTAGCTCCATATTGGGCTGGGGGGGCGATAACTCCCAGAGATATGGGGTCGGCGTACACTATGAATTCCGCTCCATTTTCGCTAGCTATCTTGCCTACCTCGACCGCTTGGCTTTCCAGAACTCCGAGATAGGATGGATTCTCAATAAGTACGGCCGTGGTTTTTGATGATA
>PMBQ01000244.1 GCA_003152955.1 Candidatus Bathyarchaeota archaeon | reverse complement strand
AGTTTGTAGGTTCGGTTTCGAATGGCATCAACACCTACCGACTTGCCATCACCTAGCGCCCAGAGGATCTTATCCACCCGCAATTGATAAATGGACATCTCATCAGAACCGCTTACCTTGATCCCTCGTTCGTCAATGTATCCAGCCTCACTAAGTCGGTGCATTAACTCTGAAACGTATTTGGCATAGTCGTATCCTTTGATATCGAACCCCGCTTCTTTGGCCGCACCTTTGATGAACTTACCAAACATGCTTTGAGATCCGATGCTCGCTGTGAAGACATTGCCTCCGCGACCTTGGATGGTTTCGATTCGAAGGTGGTACGGTTCGTCAATTCCCTCGTTTTTGTCAAGGGACCAGGGGTGCTTCAACTTTTCTTTGATAATCTTTGTCTTCTGCTTGATTACGTTTGGATCCAGATCTGAGTATGACAAGGCATAGGCACGACGGAAGTAGTCCAGAATGTGTGTAATAAACAGTCGCCGATTGTCCAATGTGTAAATACCCAGCAGAGGGTCAGCCGACCAGAATTGTCCATCCGCCGCCACTTCATCAAGATGTTTATAGTCTATTTTGAGAAGGGCGCACTGTTCGAGATTGGGCAAGACAACTCTCCATCCCCTTCGCAAATCAAACAAAATGCGATAGGTAAGGTAATCACGAAGAGCATCTTCATTTTCTCTGGCCGGCCCCGAGAAACCAGAAGGCTTCGTTGCATATTGCGCTTGGTCTAGATTAAGGGCTTTGACTACGGCCTGGGCTATATTTGAATAGTCTAGCGTTTGTCCCTGTGCCTTAGCAAGCGCCTTGAAGATCCCTGATCTAAGCTGTCCAACTTTTACAAAATCATTGAAGTGTCCAGCCTGCAAAGCTGCATCCTGACGGTTGTCGGTGAAACTCAATACCTTTTGTGAATCGGGCATCAGCCCGCCATTGGCCATTTCCTTGATAATCGAATGCGACAAGACAGTTGTCGCTGTACTGCGCCCCTCGTTCCCCAACCGCATGAGCTTGGAGCTTTCACTTGTCTTTGGATCAAAGAAGCTTCCCGAGCTAGGATCGAACAAAAGTGGAGCCATCATAAACCAACCCGAGTAGGGTAGCTGTTCGCTCTCGTGTTCCGAGAACTGGCCATGCTCGTTGAAACACACGCGTCTGGGGAGTTTTGGGCGGTACTTCGGAATTACATCCCGGGTACCATCCTTCTTTGCCTTTAGCCACGCATCAGGGAGATTCTCAAAATCTGATTTGGGATCCCATAGCGGTTCGGACTCTTCCTCCAAGAGGAGGTACCCATCGTCTACGTTTTCTTCGTCTTCGACAGAACGTCGCTCTCGAAACTCTCTCGGGATGAGAATGCCTTTTCTTGAATCTTTCGAAACACAGATGAATTCCTTACCAGAAGTCCTACTGAACACAGCCGGGAAAATGGGCAGTCTCGTTTCTTCGCGCTGAATAGAGTATCCCGCTTCCAGTGTGATGGTTCTGGTTTGCGAAGGCTCAAGCGTCACATAAACAGAGCCAGTCTGTGCAATGAATTGATGGATCTTGAAAGGCAAGACCGCGCGAGTGGCGCCTTCTTCCCCTTTGCTTAGCTCATTGATCCATCCTAGCAGTTGAAAGAGATGCCCTCGGCAGACATCATGCGCCAGACCTGATGCATCAGCCAGGAGTGAGACAATTCGACTGATAGACTGGGGCTTCCTGCGAATAAGTTTCCCCTCTTTCTCTTCAAGAGCTATGCACGATTCGAGCCACTGCGCTGAAGGATATTCCTTTAGCCGTGCGAAGGAGCCGCGGGTATTAACTGGCTGCTCGATAGCAGATCTGAGCTGATCTCTTGTCGGCGGGGTTGAGGAAATACTTGGTATCAATGATTCAGTGACTACTTGCTCGGGATCGATGTGCTTGCCGAAAAATGACGAAGCAAAACTCGCAACAGCACTCTGTTGTTCCGCGAACGCTGATCCTGATATCATTGTCGCAGATGTACCAATACAAAGGACCTTCTTCTTCGCGATAGATTTCAGCCGTCTGATGAGAATGGCGACATCAGATCCTTGCCTGCCTCGAAACGTGTGCAATTCATCAAACACGAGTGTTTCAAGGTTCTCGATGATCGAATTGCGAAGATTGGCATCCTCCGATCTCGTGAGGAGGAGCTCCAGCATCATATAGTTCGTGAGAAGAATCTCAGGTGGATTTTCGCGAATTTGTTGCTTTGTTTCCTTCTTTTCCTGGCCGGTGTATTGTTCGTAGCTTATGGGAAATCCGGCTCCTGTGGCTTTCTCGTAAGTCTCTTTGTATCCGTCTATCTCCTTTGTCTGAGAATTAATGAGTGCGTTCATTGGATAGACAATGACCGCACGAACTCCACGGTGTCCGATTCCTCTTTTCAGAATTCTATCAAAGATGGTACCGATGAAGGCAAGAGATTTCCCGGAACCTGTGCCCGACGTGACAATGAAATCCCGGTTATTGCATCCAAGGCGTAGAGCCTCTTCTTGGTGCGCGTACAGCCTGCGTCCCTTAAAGACATTGGCCAGTTCAGGATGGAGAACTCCCTCATTGATGAGCGAACCGATGTCTTTCCCAGGTGTATATGAAGGATTGAACTGGATTAGGGGATCGGGCCAGAGTTTCCCGCTGTCTAGCTCACTCTGAACTTTCTTGCGTATCCGCTGGTCTTTGATATCGATAAAACTGCGGATATAGGTCGAGTAGTTGTCTACTACTTTCTTGTGAATGTTTAGCGCATCCATGGTAGTATCATTCTATGTAGGATTCCGGACCATCTAGTCGACGGTGCCCACATGTGTGTCAAATCCCCAAGACTGGATATCAGGTCTGGTTGAATCAATTCCGTTGCGAGAATAGTTGCAGAATGCCGCTCCAGTGTGTCCCAAAGGGAGCCGACTGCAGTGTCGTGCTGACGGTCAGCCTTCGCGTCCATTAGATACTAGAACAGACTGCTGCATCGAGTGAATCGAATCCTGAATTGCTCTGCCCCTAATCCCAAGGGACAACCACAGTCGGATCTATTGAGCCGCCTCCTCCCGGTCAAACTCTTCTGCTTAATGCGGAACATAGATGAGGATCGTCAAGATGGTGGAATGTCCCCCTCCCCATGCTGCAATTTACATGAAAGTTTCGGAAAAGCCAGCATCAATCAGTGATACTAATGCCAGCCCGCCAAATACTCCCTTCCCAGAGCTAGAAAGAACCTGGAACTCGCACTCCCCACTAAGTCAGTACGTACTTTCCGAAGGACATACCCCCTCGAAATTGACCTGTAGTGCGCCTCACTATACTTCCATTTGTGATGGTGTACAATCCAATAGCCGACACACCCCACTCTTTGGGATGAGACTTCGACATCGGCGCTCAGACTCTTCTCTATGAATCAGTTGTTGAGCGTGTTCTGTGCCGGCGTGGCGTGCCAAAGACACTGAGCGGTGTATCACAAAAGTCTTCAAATGACATTTCAGTGTAGTCAACTCGCTTCCCAAGA
>PMBQ01000189.1 GCA_003152955.1 Candidatus Bathyarchaeota archaeon | reverse complement strand
CAACATTGGAAGATGGAGCAATGGCGAAACTTGCTTGGGATCCCCGCTCATACCATCCTTCCCCCGAAACCTGTCCCATTTCGGATTTCACGGAGAGGTAGTACTCCGTACGATAGAGGGAGGTGATCTTCCCGTCGTCGCTGATCACTAATTGGCGAGGGTTAGAGTTGACGCCATCGCTCCATCCAACGAAAACGAAACGCTTCAAGGGTTCGGTCTGTATGATCGTCGGCGCCTCCAAGGTATGAACCCCGACATTGAGCATCAGAATAGCAGACTTGTTCCCTGCCACAGAGTATTGTGAACCGTCAACGTCAATCGTCGAGCCTCCCCCTACGGAGCTCAAGTCAATCGTGACTCTGTCTGAGACATTGATTGTGAAATTCTCTGAACCTCCGTTCGGATTTCTATACCAAGCGTCTATCCACCATATCCTCGTTATAGCAATCAGATGCCAATCACCTTCAACAGAGGGAGCAGTCAACTTGAAATCGAAACTCTCCCTCCCCGCACCTGGTACAGGAATCGAAAAACTCTGAAGCATAACCCCCGTTTCAACATCCCAAATTCCGACATCTGCCCCGCCCTGAATCGAATAATCAGTTTCCATAGTCACGGGAAAGACACTTCCAGGAAGAACATGTATAGGATAATGGATGGAAACTACCTCAGCTGTCGGCGAACTGGCCCAAACAGAACCCAATGGAAGAGAGAGAAAGAGCATTAGTCCAGCTAGGAGCACGATCGCCAGTTCGGACGTATTGGCTTTCACGCGAATGTGCACCTAGAGCACATTCCGACAAGAATTAACGAGTATTCAAAGCCACCGTGTTTCGTAAGAGAATAGATCAATCGACGGCCGACAGCCTATTTTAGAGGAATGACGAAGAGATAGCTTCCGGGCTGCCGGGGTAGCCAAGAGATCACCCTGGTGATCGGGCAACCTGGTATGGCGTCGGCTTGCTAAGCCGATGACTCTCTGAGTCTCGTGGGTTCAAATCCCACCCCCGGCGCTTTTTGATTAACCCCCTACCCTCCTTTCCACTCGGGGAAATCCTCTCCTTTGGGTTATGAATGGAGCAGGGCTACAGGAAATCCTGCCTATCAACCGAGTAAAGGGTCGATCGTTCCTGAGGGCGACAAGTCAAAGAGTACATGTTAAGAATAGCATGAGTTTCGCGTTCGCTTAGGCGCGATCAGCGTCTAACTTCTTCTACGTCCTTGTACCACTTGCTCTTCGTTCCAATCTTCGCTCGCATCTTCCAGGCAAACGTCTTTGGCTGTTTTTCAATAATATCTGAGAGTGCCTGAATCTTCTTGCTCAAATCCAACTGATCGTCTTCATCCAGTTCTTGGATAGCTGCGGCTTTGTCCCGCACCTTGGCGAGGTTTGTTGTAAAGGTGTAGTAGAAGCCCCAGTCTCTGGAGAGAAGGCTGGCAATGTACTGAGCGTCGATCGTTTCGGCTATATTTCCTTCACCAATTTCGTGTTCGCGCAGTAGCATTATCGTGTCTATGATGTCTTTTTCGTTGATGTGAACTATCTGCATTTTCTCCAAGAGCATGTCTGCAAGAGGGATCGTGAATGGTTCGATTTCTAAGCGCTTTGTGAAGGGGATATCATGGTTCATTTCGAGCTTTTCAAAGAAGATGTCGACGTGTGTTCCGTTTGATTTGTGGTCCCAGATCGTTCGCTTGTCTCCCCAAAGGGCTGTGATCATGGGTTGGTCAGCATATCCCAGCTCTCGCATCATGCTGACGACTTGCTCATTTTCCTTTGCGTAGCCTGCGAAGTCGACGTCTGAGAGTATTCTTCTGAGTTTCAGCGTGAGGTAATTGTATTTTGGACAATGCGTCTGAAATGCTATTGCTCCAAGAAGCCGTAAATGAAAACCACGCTTGTTTCCCTCGGCAATTATGCGCAGGCCTTCTTCCTTCAATGCCTCATTATGTTCAACAATGTTCGGACTGCTTTCCAAGCAACAGGCCTACTGAACTGACACGAATGCACCGAATTTTGTTCTGATTATTAAGCCTGTTCGCGGACTGTTAGCGGAGAATTTGCCTTTTGCTGATTTCGTTTAACTAAGACGCGAATTGTCATCCGACCCCCGGCGCTTAAGGTCTAACCCAACAAATCACGGCGTACTCAGAGAGATTCTTAGCGAAGTTGATGCATAGTCCATTTACACATCCCTTCTTTGAGGAGACAGAGGATTGAGTGCTGGAGGAGCTTGGTATGCCCGAAGCGGCAGCAAAGTTCGTGAACTGTACACCATCATGCATTTGCCTTACACTTCAATGGTTCTCTCATACACTCTGATTGGTGCAGCTCTTGCACCGTCCGTCTACCCGAGCCGAGTAATCCTTACGCTCGTGGCCTACTTTCTTGGACTCGGACTTTCGGCGCATGCGTTGAACGAGCTTTATGCCAGGCATTGGGGAGCGGCGCTGAGCAAGAGTGAGTTGCAACTCCTATTTGCAGTGCCCTTGATTGGGGCGATACTCATTGGCCTTTACGCCACGATGACGCTATACGCATCGTCCGGCACTCTCTTCGCTTCATTGGTGCTCCTGTTGTTCATTGCTCTCGAAACACTCTTCGTGTTTCTGTATAACGCCGATTTTTCTGGGGGCAGATTCCACAGCGATTTGGCATTTGCTTTTTCATGGGCAGCTCTGCCAACGCTAATAGGCTACTACGTCAACGCGATGACAATAACGGCTGTCGCGATTCTAATGTCCATTGCAATGGCAGCCACTGCGGGCATTGAGATCAACCTTTCCCGCTGGTGCAAAGACTTCAGACGTAGGAGCCCACTAACCAAGATTCGATTCGCGAACAGCACCGAGCTGGATTTGAGTACTACTGAACTTATCGCTAAACCCGAAAAATCACTCAAGTTAATCGTGGTTGTTGTAGATCTTGTTGCTATCGGCTTAATTCTCCACAAATTGTTTCCTTGATGTGCCACGCCCAATTTGAGGAAGATGGACTCCTTTGGAAATTCCTTCAAAGTTTATTGAGAAAGCAAGATTCGTGGGGGTTATTTTCACTGATGTGGAGAGAGAGTATGATGCACTTCTCCACCTGATGACACTAGGACTGGATTGGACTTGGAGAAGGCGCATGATGTCAAAGATCCGCTTCAATCAAGAGATGCGCATACTCGATCTTGCTTGCGGCACGGGACTCGTGACTTTCGCACTTTCTCGATCAATTGGGCCTCAAGGACTTGTTATAGGGTTGGACCCTAGCAAGTCTATGTTGAAGCCAGCCATCAGAAAGAAGCGTTCGACTGGAACACGTTGTTGGTTGGAGTTTATTCGGGCCACGGGAGAATTCACGCCTTTCCGCAATGAGACCTTCGAATATGAGACGATCGGCTTGGCGCTCCGCAACTTCGGGGACAAATCAGCAATGTTCAAGGAAGCGCACAGAACGCTCAGCAATTCGGGGTGGTTTCTATCTGTAGATTTTGTTCTCCCCGAGAGACCATTCATTCGAAAGCTATACATTTTTCAAATCTTCAGCGTCCTCCCAGCTTTAGGCCGACTTGTCTCGAGTAATTGGCACCGAACTTTAGCATACTTGGCAAGATCGATTCAACTCTCAACGCCGCCTGGGGAGATTTGTAGTATGCTTGCGAAACAGGGTTTTCGACAGACATTTTCTGAGAGGATAACCTTGGGAGTAGTAGCACTAGTGGGCGGGCATAAGTAGAAGATCCGCACACATCGCATTCCGTCAAAGCCTAAGAGAAATAGCAATCCAGAACTTCGTGTATGTTCGCCTCATAGTCGCCGAACGGTGAAGGAGAAATGAAGACATCCTCCACGCCCTTCTCATGATATAGTTTCACTCGCTCTCTTAGATCTCGAATAGTTCCGAGAACCATAATTTCGTCAATCATCTTGCGCGTTACGGTTCTTTTGACCGATTCTTTGTCCTTCGATTTCCAGGCTTCTGCCATGGCTTTGGCTTCCGGGACAAAGCCCACGCTTGAGAAAAGAGTTGAATATGCTGGAGCGCTAGCGTAGAACGCCACCAGATCCTTTGCCGCGTCGAGGGCTTTCTCCTCATCCCCCAACAAGTAGGCGTACAGCATGACTGAGAGGATTGGTCGAATCTTTCCGTNNCGAGGTTCGCTGCCCATCGTCTATCAGTCTGACCGCATGCCCGATCTTTTCTGTTGGATACAGATTCAAGATCACTCTGTCACCTAAGGCAGCCGCCTTTTTGATCATCTGATCGTTGAGNNGCACCTTCATGGCTGAACCTCTCTCCAGAATAGTATTGACGTATGAGTCTGATCGTTTCATCGAGCCTCTGAACGGGTTTATCGAAACGTTCCCCATGCCAGTTTTCCACAATGGCAGCTGTGCTGACTCCAAGACCCAGAGTGAACCTTCCTCCGCTCAGCTCATTGATTGTTCCCCCCATCATAGCTAACTGGCCCGGTGTTCTCGTGAACACGTTAACAATCGAAGTGCCCAACTGAATCTTCTTGGTTGCGCAAGCGGCCACAGTCGACAGCACTGAAGCATCACGGAGAGTTGTCTCACCAATCCATAATCCATCGAACCCTTTCCTTTCAGCTTGAGAACTTATCTCGGCAATCTTCCTAGAATCTAGTTCGCCGTTCCCACTGAGCATTATGCTCACTGACATTATGATCGATGTGGGCTATCGAGGTCCGGTTAAAAACTTGCCGCGTAACACGTCAACAGTTCCTAATTCAAGCCGATGGTGGGCAAAAACACTAAACGCTAGAATTACTCGGATTTGGTTTAGCGACAAGTGGCTGCAAATGAACTCTCTAGCGCTCAGCGGCGATCTAATCACAATGATCATTCTGCTGATCATTGTCGTTTTGATAGTCGCAGTTCCTCGGGCGCTCTTCATACTCCTGCCCGCGATAATCGTGCGTTGAGTAATCTGGTTCCTCACATACAACGTACTCTGGACGGCCGTCGCGTTCTTGGTAATCGCTATACTAAGCCTCATCAAGCGGTATTAGAGACCAGTTGAATCAATCAAACGCTTAGTTCGACGGCGTCTAAGGGAAGCATCTTTATGAGCGAGCCTCGGCCTTCAGGTAAATAGTAAGCCATACGTCATAGAGCGTCCCAGAAATGGAAGCAGTAACGGAACCACATCTAACTCTAACTGACACAGCTATGGCACGGGCAAGAGCGATTCTGCAACTAGGAGAGAACCAAGGGAAGGCGCTGAGGATCTTCGTAATCGGCGGCGGATGTGCGGGACTGAACTATAGCATGGCCATTGGCTTCGCAAAATCCGATGACTACGTGTTGGAATCGGACGGTTGCAAGGTGGTTGTAGATCCGAAGAGCATGAGCTTCCTGAATGGAATGCAGGTAGATTACTTTGAGAGCGTGCAATCATCAGGTTTCAAGTTCAACAACCCCAACGCCGTAGCCAGTTGCGGCTGCGGGTTATCCTTCAAGACTGCTCAAAAGACCGACCTCCAGAAACCTCAACCCTGCCACTAGAGACAGATNNTAGACATCGTTTTTCCCGTAGAACCTTGGCTGCGGATGCAGCCTCTCGAATTGGCTCTTGAATACGGCTTACGGCGGTGGGATTCGCTTGATAGCGAGTTGGATATCTTGAGCTTTCACAGTCTTCCTACCAGCGTGCCTTGCGAGCCCCGTCGCTTCCTTACCAACTTTCACAGCGAACTCTTCGAGTATCTTGCCGAGCTCTTCAACCGCATCGTCGCCAACTCTATCAGCTCCAGCCATCTCAATTAGTCTTCGAACGGCGGCCGTGGAAAGCTGCTCAGGAGGCATGAAAACCACGATTTTTAGACGCGTGGCGACCTGAAGCTATTAAAATTTACCCCGTGACGGCAACGGGGCTCGATAGATTGATTTTTCGAAATTCATGACTCACATTGAGCGAAGCCAACAGTTTTATTGAAAAAACGCCACCGCCAGGCCAACCAACCATGCTCAATTGAGCAGTTATAGGAGAATATCCGCGGGTATCAAACCTTGAGCTACATTGATGCACACCTCCATCTAGCCGACCCCGCATACACTAGCAGTACTAAGTCGATCATAGAGGATGCTACCCGGAACAGTGTGACACGTCTCCTCTCGAACGCTGTAGATTACAGCACGTCCGTCCGGACAATCTCACTCGCGAAACAATATGAGGGAACAGTTCTTGCTGCCGTAGGCATACACCCATCTACTGTAGTTGGCGAAGCGGGCTATGAGCTAGCTCAATTTGAACGCCTCATCGATGAGAACAGAGAATATGTGAAGGCGATTGGCGAGATAGGGCTTGATGGCAAGTACACCCAAGACGAGGAAAAGAAAAGTCGACAAAGAGAGGTCTTCCGATTCTTCTTGCGCATCGCAGAAAAGAAGCAATTACCAGTTGTTGTTCATTCAAGACTGGCAGTGGATGAGGTATTGGATGAGCTTTCCCGATTCAATCTACCGAAAGTCCTCCTACATTGGTACGATGGGCCACTTGAAAAGCTCGAATTGATCAGAGAGCGTGGATACCTGATCTCGATTGGACCCACTCTGCTTTACTCAAAGCGGATAGCTGAGGTCGCACGCAAGGCTGACCTCAGCATTATTCTAAGTGAAACAGACGGCCCAGTTTCCTATCATGGCCCCTTCGAAGGAAAAGTAAACCAACCAACTTTTGTTATCGACGTTGTCCGCAAACTGGCGGAAACAAAGATTAAGAGAGCTCAAGAAGTTCGAGATGCTGTTTGGAACAATTTTCAGAGGCTCATTTAGACGCGCTGAGAAGCGTCCTGACTGGGGGTTTGGGAGACAGGGACCGCAAAGAATTTGCAGGTATATCATTTTCGAATTGTACACAGCATTGAAAATGGCTTTTGTGAAGGATGCTTACCGCGACTTGGCCAAGCATGTTCAAGAGGCGAAAGACAAATGGTTAACGAGTTGACCTGAAGCGCGTCAACCAAAGAGGGGCGTTAAATGAATTATCCGTCGGGTTAACCAAGTTCGGTCACTTCGCAGAGCCATGTACGTTTCTTGGATTGCGAAGGACCCAACTCAGGCCGAGGCTTACATTTCATCGCTTCAGCACTCCACGCAACGCATCGACTCGAATCAGATTTTGATGAGGAAAAAGTCGATGTGAATAGCTTTAATCTCAACAATCAACACCAACTAATTGCAAACCGACAAAGCAGGGCACGTAAGAAGATTGAATTTTGAACGATTTGGACAGAATCTCCTAGACCTCGATAACAGAATAGTCTACGTTGGAATAGTGAACGACCATTACAAGCTAATGCACTCATGCTTTCGGGAAGGGGCCAAACTCCACTCAGACTCCAAAACCATACACAATTTCATGACGCTCGCCCCCAAGCTTACAATGAATGACCTTGAGAAGAGTAAACCAGCTCTGGGATCAATAAGCTCGGTTCTAGTCAAATTCGAGAAGAGAGTATTCGTATTCAATCGACTAGATGAATACGTCATCATAGTCGGACTTGAAGCGGAAGTTCCCACTCCCCTGCCTGAACTAATCGCAACCCACATCAAAACTGCCGCTAGCAGAGCACCCGACTTGCCATTACCCTTAGAAGCGATTCAAGTTTCCGCCGGAATAGAAGACTTACCATAATTCACTCAAGCGCACATAACAACAAGAAAATAGAACGGACGAATATGAGAAACCTGTGACCGTGAAAAGGTGACTCGTAACCTCAAGAAAGACGATACCCCAATTCTAACTGGAATGCAGATTTTCCACAACTACGTGCGCCCATGCATGGGGCTGAATTGAAAAACACTCGCAGACCTAGCTGAAATACAAGTCGAGGGCGAGAACAAGTGGCTCACGTTAATTCAGAATGCGAGAATGAAGCGTCCAAAGTTGGAAAAATGAGACGCTACTCAGTCTAATACAAGCGTAAAGAGTACCTTGCAGTGAAGCGTTCTCCAATTGTCGCATTAAGTCTGCGTGCCGGTGACGTAGAGGCTGTATGGCGCATTGCTCTGCTTTTGCTCTGCCATTGCGGTGCTGCTGAAGTTCCCCGGAAAGCCTTGTGAGTATGGGGAGTAAACTGCCCAGTTGTAGTATCCATAGGTGTAGTCATAATAGGAGGAGCAGCCNNGTAGCAGCCGACATTAATGTAATAGGAATTGCAGATCTGAGTTGTCGAGTAGTGATAGATGGTTCCAAAATTGTACTTAGCCAGCAGGCTAAGCCAATATACTCCTGGAGTCCTAATGGCAAGATAGTCGGATGGATTCAGCGTCCAATTATACCATCCCGGACCCCAGCTCGTTGAAGCTCGAAGGCAGTAGCCGTTCTGCGTTGCCGCTACCAGCGGTTGGTCTTTAGGATTCCAACTGCCGAACGGATCATCACGGTAGATTCCGAACTTGATGCACTGACTTCCATCTGAACCAGTATATTGCAGGTAGAGTGAAACGGATTGGATAATGATGGGCTGCGTGACCGTAATTCTCAGGAGGGCCTCAACGGTGTTAGCTGTGATTGAGTCAGCAGTCAGCTCAACATTATGATCCCCATAGGTGAACGGTACCTGTGCGAACCCGGGAACCATAACAAACTGAACA
>PMBQ01000262.1 GCA_003152955.1 Candidatus Bathyarchaeota archaeon | reverse complement strand
ATTCTGCGACACTGTGCATCAAAACCAGCAAATCCACAAAAGCCATCCCGTCGACCTCACCCATCGCCTGAAGGATTTCCCTGTGGAAGGCTTCAGCAATGCTGTCCACAAAATCATTCATCGGCACAACGCGGGACACTTGGGCGGCAGGGAACAGTTCGCGCAACAGGTCGGAGCTGGACCTCTTCTTCGGCATGGCTTAAGCCGCGACATGACAACCATCGCTCACGCTATGCTCGTGCAATCTAGCGCCATTACGTTTATTCGTTTGAATAGTATTTAGCCCCTGGATTTCCGTTTCGTTGGCACGGAGTGGCACTCGACACAAAAACTCTGCAAATCCTCTGGTCGGGTTGCCTCGATTAGGGAAAGCACCCGGCGTAACCCCGGCAGCGGTCTCAGTTCGCCCTCGTCAGAGTAAACGTAGCTCACGTTCGACTGCCCAATACCGATCTCTTTTCGCTTAACTTTACAGTCACGTGCATCCGCTCTCAGCAAACAGGCATGACTGGATTTCGTCCTAGCAAAATACCGCCTGCTCTGGCCATGCAAGGTTCCGCTTCTTTCTGTTCCGAACACCGTTGCATTTCGATACCATCCAACGACAACCTGGGGACCCGTTCCTTCGGACTTCGCGACGAAAACGATCAAAACGTTCCTCAGTTCTGCTTCGTTTTGTCCAGGAGCTATTCGAATGAGATTCAGCGTGCGTAGTGTCCTGCGGCCTTGGGAAGCTGGCTGGATAAATCCGTACACCCATCCCTGGTGACTATGAAAATTGTAGAGCTCACTGCCTTTATGTTCCTTGTTGTAGCTGCCTCCACCAATTGGTCCTGGATCATCTTTGGCCGAGCCGTCATATCGCTTCATCCAACCGATCCGGGCAAACAAGATCCTGGGAACATTCTTTGAATCCTTTTCTTCTGGACTTAACTGAAGACGTGTAGGCACTGCGAAATCTTAGAACTCACTCCCTATGTTGGCAAGTTCGGACTTTTCAAGCACATCGCGTCGCACGGGTGCCGTGGGCGACGACTCGTGGCTCCCATGCTTTTCGCTGGGTGCAGCGGCTTACCGAATGCAAGAAATAGCACCAGATCAGCGGCTTGCCGATTGGGGTTGGCCGCTGGTTTCGAGCTTGTCATCAGCGGTTCGTTGGAGGAGGATGTGCGGGCCTGTCATTCCAGTGCGGCGTCTCGACACGGAAGACTCGATTCACCACGCAACGCCGCTTCTAGAATCAGGTCAATCGAGTCCCATCGGGTACACTTGTTCCTCGCAGATTTTGGGCCTGACCTCCACACATGGGTGCATATGCCGCGTTTGTTTGAACCCGAACAAAGGTCAAAAGGTCAAGAACAAGCGCCCGCGACTTCTGCTGCCGTTCAAAAGAGTATTTGGCGACTCACGATTTGTGCAAGTTCTCGAGCACGCACGAGCCAGTACAAGCGCGAGGAACAGGCTTATGGCTGAGATTGACACTCCCGTCAGGTGGTCTGTTGAAGTGGATTTTGAAGCACCAGCAATCCGGAAGCGTGTGCCCGAGTCGGCTGGCGTCTACGAAATTCTCCAGTCAATCGAGTACCCCTTGGTTCCGATCCTATTCTTCACGTCTAGGTAAAAACGATTCCACCCAAACAGTCGATCCTGCACTTGCAGGATTGCAGCTTCCAGATCGGAGATCGGACTCATTTTCGTATTCAATCCGCCGAAAAACCTCATTCGGACTCCAAATCACGGTCAGTCAGGAGCCTCCAACATTTCACCACGTTGGGCAATCAGTTTGTCTGTACGGGGCTGGCAATCTTTGAGTTTACTTCGTATCTAAGGTGTGTCATCACAGAATTCAGGTAGTCATCATCGAGCAATTTCAGCAGAATCCATCGACGACTCGGGTCAGGGTCGAACACGAGCATCTCCTGGCCATTCTCCTGAACAACCTCAACAGGTAGCCCATGCTCGTCGATCGCGCGACGTATATCGGCCATACCAATTTGTGCCAGGTACGGTTTGCTGTTTATCACTGCGAGCTTAGTCATGAACCGAACCTGTGTTGTACAAGCTGCTCGGAACTCATCAGCGTTCGATATGGGAACCCGCTGCAGAACTGCGTCCACGGTCTGTTGGGCTCTGGTCTGCAGTTGTTCGAAATAGCGAAACATGCGCTCGAAGTTGCCGACACTATTGATGAACATGTACCGTCCATCAGACCAGCAGTCGATGTTGCGGTCGAACAGGAAAACCGTTTCTTCGATCCTATCGAAGTGCCCCCTTCTAAAGATTGCTGCGAACGATGCGCCACGGCCCAGCACCAGTTTTTCGCTGGTCTTACGGAAGAACACAACCCCTCTCTGCGCAGCCACTCGGGCAAAGAGAGCGTGATAGACTAGAGATTCAATGAAATCATCGTCCTCCTCAAAGATGACAAGCGCCTGAAAATTCAGGACTCGTTGGACGATTTCTGAGATCTCGGGGGCTTGCTGCAGATCAATCCAGCAAACCTCGCCGCTGTCAGGCTTGTATCCCGGTTCATAGGCGATAAGTCTGAGCTGGTCAGCGAGAGCGTTCCCCGCAATTTCGCGAAAGCTAGCTTGGAGAGTCGCTGTAATGGTGAGTCTACGAAGATCGTCTTGCTGGTTAGGATTTGTACGAGAGCCGAGGACCACGTTTACAGGAGGGGGCCCCGCCATCTCTCGTCTAATTCGCCTAAGCGCCTGTTCAACTGGCATCGGGTATCTCCAAGAGGATCTGCTCCCCCAGTGAAACGACAGCGATTGAAGTGCCTCGCTCGACAAAGCCTCGCTTCGAAAGCAGGGCACTTGTCTTCCCGCTTTCGAGTTCGATCTCAAACAAATGGTACCTCAGCAGATTAAGGGTCGGGTTGATGTAAATAAGGTTCGAATTAACGTAGAGCACACCGACAACGAAAAAGAGCAACAGAAGCGCGAGTGAGCTGGACAACTCGTCTATCTTGATGTCCAAGAATGGGATCAAGTACGTGAAGATGTAACTCATGGCCTCCGTGTCTTTACCCGAGATTTTCTCGACTTTCACATGATCAATCGCAAGGTCGGAAGAGCGTTTCAAGTAGAACAAGAGTAAGGCTACGGAAATCCCACCTAGCAGAACCATCGCCAGCGCAAAATAGCAGTGGGCCCGCCCGTATTTCACGGCCATGATCAGAAACAGGGGTGTGTAGGAACTTAGGAAGAGCACTACTCTGGTTGGAAGATTAGGCATTTCGGCTTCCTGTCATAATCGTACAAGCAAGAGCACCCCGTCTCGACAATTTGTGCCACTTGTTCCTGTTTTCGGAAACCTAGTTGGGCGGGCCGCTCTATTCCTCTTATTGTAGACGAACAAACGGCGAACATATATGATGGCGAGATGGCATTTTCGTCTTGAATTCTGGCAGCGATCCGTCTGCAAGCGCGTCTCAACTCGACCAAATTGACACCGAATTCAACGCCCTCTGCAAACCTCGCCCGTTCTGGTACAGACCTTGATGGGGCGGAGGGTAGTTTCTGGCCGCCCTCTTGGAGTATGCCGCATCGTCACTTCGCCCCGCCTTGCATCGACCATTCAACGAGAGCGAACCATACAAGGCCGCCAAACAGCACGATAACCACTAGAATCACGGCAATTTGAACGGTATCGAAACTCCTAACAGCGTGCCGCTGTGCACCTGGCTGAACAGTAGGCCTCACGAGGCTGCCACAGTTGATGCACAGCATCGCATCTGGAGGATTAGGGAACTTACAGGTGGCACAATTTATCTGCGCTTCCCTTGTTCTTTCCGACGGCTCCACGAGTTTCCCGCTCACGGCGGCGTCTGCGTCGCTCTTATATTCAGGAAGGTCCCTCCCGCAAAACCTGCAGACTCGTGCCTCAACCTTAATTATTTCTGCACAAAATGGACATTTGCGATTGTTTCCGGACTGGAGTTGTTCGCGTTCAATCTGCTTAGCATCCGGCTTGATGATCAGAGAATGGGGCAAGGCGGCAATGAAGAGTGCCGCCCCGTAAAACCACCACGCAACGAAACTGCGACCTTTCGAGTGTGCTATGAAAGCCGGAATCACACCAATGCAGATCGCTACAAGTAGGGATTGCCAGAGCAGGGATTCCATTACGTTCTCCTATTAACCATAAAAAGGTGTCCACACTGAAAACGCCGCGCTTGGCGCGAACCACGCAGACAATCTGAATGGCCATCAAGGCTGCAATGGACGCAATAATCATCACAATGGTCCACAGAATGGCGAACTTCTTGAGAATGTTCATCCCTTGCCCCCAATGGCCGCGGACGCCGTACCCTCTGGAGGGAAGCGAATGCAGACATGGTCTTCTGGGCTAAAGACATCTCGGACAGAAAACTCGCTAAGAGGACGAGTGAGGCTGTGTTCAGAAGGAACCGCATAGTCCAGCTCCTCTGGTGAGTCGATACACACTATAGGTGGGTCGCACAATTGTAGTCAACCTAGCAAAGTCCAGGGATGCTCAAAAAGAGCAGGCCCAGGCGACTGCATCCGAGAAAAGCGTTCGGCCTCACACTGCGAAACCTTCGCCTAAAGCAAGGGATTTCCCAGGACGCTCTGGCTCATAAAACCGGATATCACCGAAATTACGTGGGCCAGCTTGAGAGGGGAGAGAAAAGTCCTTCACTGGCAGCGATTTTTGATTTCGCTGAAGCTTTCGGAATGAAGCCGTCCAGTCTCTTGCAATCCGTTGAGCGTCACGTGTTGGTAGGCAAGCAGCAGGGGCTCTAACGCTTCTTCGCGCTCTTTCTCCACTTTGCCCAACGAGCTTTCTGGGCAGCCGCAATTCTCCTTCGTCCGGCAGCCGAAATTGTCCGCTTTTTGCGAGTTGCAGCTTTCGGTTTGCTTCCATGCATGTAGACCTTCCCGAAAGCGGTCAGGGCCGCTGTTACGCGGTGCAGTTCATTGTCAAGTCGTGTACGTTCCTTCTGGAGTTGGGTGACTACAGACTGCATCAGTGTTTTTGGCATGAAGCAATCCTATCAGTCGCAGTTCTACCCAAGGCGGGTTTCTGCGAAAACTCCCAGTCCGACTCGTTACACTCGTTTCATGGCAGTTTTGCCTCAATCTGCACGCATGGGTGCCTACGCTTCGTCTCTTCGCCAAGAACTTTGCCTGCGCAACGCAAAGTATGCGTCTCGCAATAGGCTCGGACACGTGCTGAGCTACGGTGATCTTCCTGTTGTCGTTTGCGAACGCTTTCCGGAAGAAAAACGGCACGGGAACTTTCTGACCGAAAGCTACCGGGCAATCCTTGCCTCGGACGCCTGGCGCCGAAGACTCGACAAGGTCCACCCTCAGGCCAGAAAATCACTGCCACCGAGTGACAAGGGTTGGAGAGAGCTGGACTCCTGCACAAGTTCCGATGCTCTGCTGATGAATGTTTTCTGTCACTCCACGACGCCGGCCAACACGGAGGTTCGAATGACTCTGTCATGTTCTGGTGCAGAAATTCCGGAGTTTGGACTCCGAACGAAATGCAAGGCTCTCACTTGGCAGGAATTGAATGTTTTTCTTCCACCAGGGCTTCGCAATTTCCTCGACCTAAAATACGGGATCGTGGCTCCAGGGAGGTCGCGTCCGATTTTGGTTATGAATAGCGAAAAATCTCGCTCATCGCCCGCCTGGGGCATGGTTCTGGATCGCTTTAGGATGGCACTAAACGAGTTTCTGACGGGACGGTGGAGCCAAAGTACCCCTACGGAACTGAAGCATGCAGCCAGCCACTAAACCTGAACGGCGCAACTCGCAATTTGCGCGATGCTGCGCCAAGGGCGATGGGCGCTATTCGTTGTCTGCCGCTTGACTTCACTAGACTGCAATCAACGTTCTGATCAAGGTCAAACACTAAAGCTCGGCGTGTGTTTTTGTGTG
>PMBQ01000393.1 GCA_003152955.1 Candidatus Bathyarchaeota archaeon | reverse complement strand
CATTCGAGATAGAGCGGTTTAAGAGTCTCCGTCTCGCCGATGGCGTAAGCCCCGCAAAAGTGAACATGGATTATCGCAGCGTGAAAGCCTTCTTCCAGAAGGCGGTGATGTGGGGCATGATACGCAACAACCCCTTCGTCGGAGTGAAACAGCTGCGGATTCCACAAATGCGACCGGTATTTCTGTCCAAAGACGAGTTTGCAGTGGTCACGGCTGCAATTCCCCATCAATGGTTCCGAGAGGTGGTGACGTTCGCCGTCATGACAATGATGCGCGTGGGGGAAATAGTGAACTTGTCCTGGGAATCCATCGATCTCGTCAACCGAGTAATACAAGTTGATAATAAGGTTGACTTTCGGACAAAATCGCGACGGCCGCGAACAATCCCGATGAACGATTGGGTCTACAGGCTCCTTTGCGCTAAGGCAGACAAGAACGGCTATGTTTTTCGGTTTCCCGATGGACGTAAACTCAACATCCATTATGCCTCGAAAAAGTTCAAGAGCTACGTCAAGGCCTCGGGGATCAGGCAAGACATCCACTTTCACAGCCTCAGGCATACTGGTGCGTCTTGGCTTGTGCAGAGCGGAGTCTCCATTTATTCTGTCCAGCGCCTGCTCGGGCATTCCAGCATCCAAGTTACGATGGGGTACGCGCACCTTGTCACAAACGAACTACACAGCGTTGTCAATTCGCTCACAGACTTTGCACCTCCGAATTGAGAATGTCCTGGATTCAGTCCAATCTTCGTTATAGGAAGTCGATGCGCAAACGTCGCAGTCCATCTCCCTCGCATGGACTAACGTCACTTGCAGGGACACGGAACAACAACAGAAGCCCTTGTTCTTGGACCGGGGCTTCGCATTTGTAGGCCTCTCCCTAGCGGCTCTGATTGTGAGAGGTCTGTTTGCCAATCAGGAAGTGTCGGACTTACTATGTGGGTCTTCTCGTCAATCGTCTAGCATGCTTCACAAGAGTGCATGCCCACGGACAAGGCGGAGTAATTCTGTCGGGACCTATGCCGATGAATCCAAATGCTGCAGGAATCGCAGTCGCGGAAGCAGCGGCGACGGTCCATGAGACCCGGTATGTGATATGGATCACCTGGACACTTCTGCCGTTGACTTTTGCCGAGGTCCGATCTATATTGATTGCACGTCGTGATTTAGTCTCGCCTGTAGCGAGACCGCCACTTGCAGCGACGATAAACAATTCGCTAAAGGCCAACTGAGAGAGACTCTGAAAAGAAGCCCTCGCCGTTTGGCGGGGGTTTTTCGTTTCACGAGGGGTCTTGTCACCAATGGCTCTGATTGCGATCATTTCAGACCAATCAGAAAGAGTGCTTCATGAACTATACTGTATTTCTGGCCAATCGCATCGATTACTTCAGGAAGGTTTGCGCCGAGGGATACACGGGGTCAGTCCTCTCAGCCCGCGTTCCCATCAACCTGAATGCCGCCGCCATGGCCGTTACGGAATCTCCCCTTGAGCGCCAGTTGGTCAAGAGGGAGGGAGCGTACGAGATTGTCAGAAAGGTGCTCCGTGTGGAGGATCTGATTTCTCTTCGGTGGTCAACTTACGGCAGAGCACTCTNNCGGTCCGCGTATTGTCTATCTCTGCCTTCACAGCTCCACGAAGGCGTGGTATGCCTTGGCCCAGGTGACAGACACCACCGATCCTATTCTCCTCTCAGAGTTTCTTACCTCGCGCCGCTCCCCTCGCAGTGGGAAACTTGGCTTCGCTCATCACCTGGGAGTTCCTTCTGAGATCGTCAACCACCGTCCAGACCTTATCTCAGGCCATGCTGGCGTTTCAGCCTATAGCGATTGGCTCTCTTGGGCCTCGAGGAGAATTGCCCGCGGTTCTGGCGTTTACCCGCTCATCTGCTATTCGCCTGATGGTAGCATAGCCTCGCCCGGTGTTGAAGCCATGCGTGAAGATGAACTCAGGCGGGCACTGATCATGGTATACAGGGAACATCGGGCCACAGAGACGAGGAGAAGAAGAGGAGTTAACCACAGAGCGATAAGCCAAGATGGGTCCTCGAGCAATATCCAGAATGAGGTAAAATTCTTAGCAGATCAAGCGAAGTTTCTTCAGAGGCGGCATGAAGATTCCTGCGCGCGCTTAGCACAGATCGCACAACAATCAGGTAACACTAAGCTTGCTATCGAGCAGGTTGAGAATCTGGTAACCATCACGCGCAATCCCGAGAGTAAGGCCCACTATCTTCTGTGGTTGGGTATTCTTCTCGAACAAGTGCTGGATTTCGAGGGCGCCTCGGTTTGCTACGGAGAAGCCATCGCAATGGAGCCAACAGACAAGACCACCTGGTACTTCCTGCACAACAATATGGGATATTGCTTGAATCGACTTGGGAAATATGTCGATGCCGATTGGTATTGCCGAGCCGCGATCAATGTTGACAGAAGAAAATACAATGCTTACAAGAACCTTGGGATTGCCCTTGCGGGGCAAAGCGATCATTCAAGTGCTGTAAGGTTCCTTGTCGAAGCAATTCGCTTGAATCCTCTCGACCCTCGGGCACTTCTGCATCTTGAACAGATTACGAGTGGACATCCAGAATTGGCAGAAGAGATACCAAATGTTGACGAATTAGTCGAGGAGTGTCGACGTGCTGTTCGAGGAAAGATAGGTGGGAGAAAATGATGTGATGATTTGTTTGATCATACTCGTTAGATTCCAAATACCACGTTGCCACTGAGAGGACTCTTTACATGGCGAAACACAGCCCTGAGGCCGAGATGCTGTTAGTGACGAAGACAAAGGTATTCGGTTCAATACCGATGCTGCCCAAGGATATTCGCGATAGGCTATCCACCTATGTGAAGGGCTTTGGTGTGTCTCAAGAGGCGATTTACCTCAGGGTATTTTATAAGGTGTTGTTAATGAAAGGGATAGCAAAACCAGCTGACCCGAAAGGAGAAGACTCGCTTTATTGGTGGGTTCATTGTCAGAAAGAGATCGAACACTATTGTGCCGATGTGAAAGCCATGTCGGAATTGTCATTTGATATTCGGCGTGCTTTGACAGAAGTGGGGGTTGAATACTCGACAGATCAGATGGAGACCGTTGTACGAAAACGTCTCTCACCTGATGCAAGGTCTCTCTTCGATGAATTACGAGAGAACTGTTCTATCTTTCACCCATTTGAATATGACGAACTTCAGAAGCTGTTCCAGTTGAGTACTTCAGCACTTGACGAATATGTTCTGCTGTTNNAAAAGGCGGCCATTGGGGATGAGCTTACTCGTCATGGCTTGAATCGTGAGAGGAGGCCATCTGAGCGTGAGCCTGGCGATTTTGAGTCCAGTTCAAAGCGGACAAAGCAGGTCAGAAAGGTCGTTGTTGAAGAGTGCGTGAATCAATACCTGACAGCTTGCCACTCTCTTCGTACCAGCGCCCCTCTTGTTGTTGAGCTAGCTGAGTCATCGGGGCTATCAAAGGGCTTTTGGAGCAAGAAGCTCAACGAACCGATCTTCATTATGGCATTGAAAAAGGGTGTAGAGAAAAAACAGAACCTTGCGAAGACCAAGGAAAATGTTGCGCTATGGATCGAGGTCTCCACGAGTCTAGGGGACCTCTTCGCGAGAGTAACTCAGAGGGTTCAAAGGAGGAGAAAGCGCACACATTTCAGGGAACGCCCAGACGCGCATATGGACCGGTTTCCGGATTCCGCTCATGACGGAGAAAAGGAAATTGATGACAACGATTCCGATATACCCGACAGCTGAAGATTGGGGGACGAGATCAGCTGTCTGGAAACTACATCATGGGCTACTTGTACCACAATTAGCAAAATTACGCAATAAGTAGGTGTTCAATTGATGGTTTCGTAGAGGAGTTCGGAAACATCTTTTGCTTGGTAGAGGGCCATGACGCCCTCTACCTCTGGGTGCGAAAAGAGGCAATCCCCGAGGTTTGTAGTGCAGGGATTGCCTCTTTTGTATTCGACGTGGCAAGCCTCTGGGTTCATCGGTAAGATGACCCCTGCAATCGCATCACAGATCAGTGAGTAGGAAGAGACATCAGGGAGTCCTGCTACACCGAGGAGGATTGGACTCTCATAAACCCGCGGTCGTTCCCGAGAGGGACGGGTACCGGTTGGCTCTGCGAGAGTAGGACGATAAGCAACGTCACCTTTTGCTGAGCAGTGTGGACTGAGCGGCGACCCCAGTCAAATGCTGACCGGTCAAGGAAACGCGAAAACCCCGACGGAGTGTGACAACCATACATAACGAAAACTGATCTGTTTGAGGTGTCGCTCTTCGACCGGACATTTGCCCGGGCGGGTGAACTACGCTCCTACCCCTCTGGAGTGTAACTAAACACCTCGAAACACTTGACTGAGGAAGGAATCCGATGGGGAACCACTTGTATTCACGAGAAGCGAGAATTAGAGCGGCTCGGATTAAGAGAAGGTACCTGAACCGGAAACACCGTGTGCAGGCGAAGCTTCAAGCAAAACGCGAGTCGCAACTACTCAAGGCGATCGAAAGTCGGAGGTTTTCTCGAAGGTCTTAGCCCTTCTGAGCAGTCTTGCACAAGAGACAGTTGGCAAGAGATTAATGTAGTTCCTAGATCATTCATTTTTCGTCACTTAACCAAAAGTGTGGATCATGGCGAGCAAGCATTCAGGGGGTCGGCGGAAAGGTCGTCCGAACAGGAGCACGATCTACATTCGGGAGCTGATCGACGAAGCATCCGATCTGTTGACGGCCGAGGGGCGTGACGCGCTGCAGCAGATAATTGAAGCCCACATGCGCAAGGCCATCGGCATACGCGCAGTGCGGCACGAGCACGATGGACAAGAAATCGTATACGAAGTGCCGCCAGACATCCAGTCGGCGAGACTGATTCTCGATCATCGCTTTGGGAAACCCAAGGAGGCACTTGAGATCATAGACCCTAACGAGAAATTCAGGGGGCTGCCGCAGCTTCTGATCGTGCCACCGAAAGGTTGGACCGGGGAACCGATTTAGCGGGTCGACGTGTGAGTCAATGCCTTTGCGCTACTTGAGAAATCGTCTATGCCATCACTCTTTCTGAGATCAAACGGCGTGTTCTACGCTGCAGTTTGCGTAGGTGAAAAGCGCGTCTACAGATCGACTCACTGTCGTGATCTCGAACAGGCGAAGATCGTGTTTGATCAACTATGCGCCGAACTTGTGCCATGGCAGAGGATATCAATTTCCCAGTTTAGAGGTCAACTGGCACGACTGCTTGAAGGGAGCGTATCNNCACGTTCAATTACTGCCTACCACATCGAGCTATTCAAGTCGTCTCGGCTGAAAGAGGTTGCTCCCGCGACAGTTGCTCGAGACTTCAGGCATCTCAAGGCTGCCTTAAGGCGGGCCTGCCTGTGGAAGATGGTCGAATCCAGTCCATTTGTCGGCGTGCGCAATGTGCGAGTCCCGGAGGCGCCACCCCAGTTCTTGACCCCCGAGGAGTGCGAGCGTCTGCTGCAGATGATTCCATCTCCTCAAGTCAAACTCCCCGTGATCTTCGCAGTGTCGACAGGGTTGAGGATAGGTGAGGTCACCAACCTCCGATGGACTGATGTGGACCACGAGAGAAGGCAGATACATCTCACAAATCGGGACGGATTCACTACCAAGAATCGCCGAAGCCGTGTAGTCCCGATGAATAAGACAGCGATGGATGTTCTCGCGAGACTACCGAGACGAGGGGACTATGTCTTTCTGGGCGAAAGAGGGGGTAAGCTGAACTCTGGCTGGTTGTCGCGGCAGTTCAAGAAATATGCGCGGGCCGCAGGGCTCTCCGAGAGGATTCACTTCCATTCACTTCGCCACACCTTCGCCTCACTATTGGTCCAGAGCAATGTTCCAATCTTCAACGTGAAGGAGCTCCTGGGTCACTCGAACATCGCTACAACGCTTGTCTATGCTCGTTCAGCGCCGGAGCAGCTCAAGGAGTCAGCCCGGAGTATAGACGGGTTTCTCAGTGCAGTCATATGAGCGCAGATCTGATTAGGACCGGAGCTTTTGACGGTTGGCATTGTGGGTTGGCCTCTACGGACCTGTTTCGACTGATTCTGTTGACCCAGTTGATCGTCTTGGTGGCTAACGGATTGCAACGTCTTTAGCCGTTCGCTTGATATCACATAACGAAACCGGATCGGCAGGATTTCTTTCAGCGGACTTCAGATTGCTAACACCTTCACAGACACAATGCCGCCACCCCGGCTAGATGTATTCTGCGATTCCTGACATTGAGGAACAAGTTGCCTGTGTTGAATGAACATGCATAAAGTAAAAGGGATGAGGCCGGCATCCTCAAATATCAAACACCGACCGCTAAACAACAGGGGAACACGTACAATGAACACCGAAGTGACATTCCTACGTGCGGTTTCAGACCGCAAGAGCGGCAACCTTGTAGTCTATTGCAGGAGATCGGATGGGAAAATCACGACCTTCTTTCCCTCGACCGCGCTCAATTCGTTCAGACAATTCAGAGATGATATCATCAAAACAGAAAGATTTGCAAAAGGAGATCGGTACATCGCTGAGCCTCCCGACTCGATTGTTCATTCCAGCGCAGATGCGACACGGTTCTTTCTTGGCAACATGAGTGCGAAAGAAAAGAAGAAGGTTGGGGCAAGACTACTTAAAGACCTGTCGAAACAAGCAGAGAGGGTCGGTAGGATCATCGAACAACTCGAACAGATCGGGCTTGCCTTTAACGCGGGGGTTCTGAGCGCAGACGGCAGGGAATTTCATGATTTGCTAAGGGAATTCCCAAACGACCGCGTTAAGAATACATGATGTATGTCCCCCACCCCCTGAAGAGTGTCGTGTTCATCGGGGGGAGAACACATTACTCGTTCATT
>PMBQ01000048.1 GCA_003152955.1 Candidatus Bathyarchaeota archaeon | reverse complement strand
CGGGATAGTGCAGACCAGAAGATTCCTATGGCATCGCACAAGCGCTTAGGTGCGCCTCAGCAACAAGGGAGAATACGGTGATAGATATGGGAGCAAAAACATTACTTTCACACAGCGCACGTATAGCCTGGAAAGACTTAACTGAACTGTTCCGGAACCGGCTAGGTCTAGTTCTGCTTATTGTGATGCCACTTTTCATGATGGTTATGGTCGGTTTCATTTACCCATCCAACGGCACCATCAGCGATTTGAAAGTTGGTGTAGTCAACCAAGACTCTGGCTTCACCGGCCTATCTATGGCTAATCAAAGTTTTCTTCCTCTCTTGCAAGGAATTAACAATAACTCGCATTTGCTCATAATGTCCAATGTATCGAGCATAGATGACCTTAAGGATCAAGTGCAGCGAGGAGTGCTTGAAGGCGGTATAGTAATACCCAGCAACTTCACCCAGAGCCTTATGAGTGGGCAACAGGGCACAATAATAATAGTCAGTGATGAATCTAACCCGCAAATCTCTGCAACTATACAGGGTGCTCTAAAAGGCGTATTTGATGGAATGGGCACCATGCTGGCACAGCATAACCTCAATGCAAGCATTGCAGTTGTTAAACCATACAATGTTCAAACTCAAGGTGTCGTCTCCGGTAACCCAAGCTACTTCGATTTCATCGCTCCAGGCATCATGGCTATGACGGTCATGATGAGCGTCATGACTGGATTGCCAGTGGCGATTTCTCAGGAGAAAGAAGTCGGCACCATGGACGGTATGATGGTTGCCCCAATTAATCGGTTATCGATTATTCTGGGAAAAACTATTGGTCAAACCGCGCGGGGCTTAATCCAAGGTGTCATAATCCTTGTGTTGGCTGTTGGTTTGTTCGGCGTCACCATTCAAGGTAACATCTTGTTAGTGTTCGCGTTGCTCCTTCTGGGCGTTTTCAGCTTCGTTGGCTTAGGCATAGTCATTACTTCTTTCACGAAAGACCAGGAGACGGCACAGATGCTGATGATGACAATTATGTTCCCGATGATGTTCCTAGGCGGCGTCTTCTTCCCCATACAACAGATGCCCTGGTACATGCAAGACATCTCCAAGTTCCTACCGCTAACTTACGCCTCAGATGCTCTCAGGAAAGTGATGGTGCTTGGAGCAGGAATCCCTGCTATATCCACTGAGCTCATCGTGCTGATTGTGTTCGGGGTAGTTATGACAGCGATTGCGGTCCCAGTCTTCAGAAGGATGATGACAAGGTAGAAATACAGGACAAACCTGACTGGATATGTGGTCGCCATGACGAACCCTTCTGTTGAAGCCGTGAATTTGTCCAAGAAATTCGGTTCTTTCGTAGCCGTCTCCAACCTGAACCTGAAAATTGAGGGGTCAAAATGCGTAGGGTTTCTTGGCCCAAACGGCGCAGGAAAAACGACCACGCTAAAAATGTTCACGGACCTTATCCGTCCTTCTTCTGGGCAGGCGCTGATAAACGGCGTCAATGTACACACCAATAAGAAAGAAGCCTTGGCGTCAGTTGGTACTCTAATTGAAACTCCCGAGATCTATCCTTCCCTAACGCCTAGGGAAGCTCTTACGATGATTGCGGAAATTCGAGGCGTGCCCGCGGAGGCAAGGAAGAAAAAGATTGACGAAGCCGTCGCAGAAGTTCATATGGAAGAGTGGATTGACAAGCGGGTCGGTAAATTCTCCAAAGGTATGAAACAGCGAATCTGCATAGCATCGGCACTGCTCAGCGACCCTCGCATTCTGCTTTTAGATGAACCGACAACTGGTCTTGACCCTCGAGGAATGAGCGAAGTCCGAGACATCGTGAAGTCCCTCAAAAGCAAGAAGCGGCTGATTTTCATGAGTTCGCATCTTTTAAGCGAAGTTTCCGAAGTTTGCGATGAAGTAGCCATTATTGATCACGGAAAACTAATGATTTATGACACGATTCCTAATGTGACTGCCAAATTCGCAGGAGGCGAAAACGTCGTGGAAGTCGGTTTCTCGCGTCCAATGGACACCACAACAGCCAAGTCCATCGCGAACTTACTGGGCGTAATAGCGGCTTACCCAAAAGACGACAAAACAGTCAGCATCAAGTTCAGCGGCGGGTTGGATGTTCAGGAGCGGATTCTTTCTGGTTTGGTGCAGTTGAATATTGGGGTTATAAGTTACAAACTAGCAACTTCCGAGCTTGAAGACGCGTATCTTAAACTGATAAAGGACACGTTGTGATAGACATGACTGAAGCAAAGACTGTTTCCGGAAATGTTGTGCCCAGCAGCATGACGCAAATTGGAATCATAACGAAGTATACTTTCCTTGACTACTTCCGGTCGCGAAGGTTCCTCATATTATTGATAATTACCGTCATAATCGGGGCTATCCTAACTACAGTGGTAGCCTATCGACCTCAGACCTTCACCACATCTCCCCTTGCATTTTATTCAAACTGGTGGGGCGGCTCAGTCACCTTCGTTATCATTCTATCAGGCGTTTTCTTTGGTGGCGACGCAATCTCAGGCGAGTTCCAGAATAAAACAGGCTACTTCGGAATTCCCAACCCAATTAGGCGTTCATCCATATACATAGGCAAATGGGTAGGCGCGTTTGTAGCGTCCCTTTTGATGCTGGGCATATTCACTGCTATAACAGTTATCAACGGGACTTATTATTTTGGCTTCAACATGCCCTTCCAGTTTGGTGAATCATTGCTTTTCGCATTATTCTACTTAGCTGCAGTTATGGGATTCACGTTCTTCTTCAGTTCGCTGTTCAAAAGCAGTTCAATGTCCATCCTCGTAACGATAATCATGTTCCTCTTCGTGTTCAACCTAATAACAACATTGGTTTCTTCTCTGGCTCAAATTGAACCTTGGTTCATAATCACGTACGGCGCAGGAATCATAGGGAGTGTATTGATGGTGCCTTACACAGCACACGAAACTGTCACATCCTTAGGTCCCCGAGGCG
>PMBQ01000314.1 GCA_003152955.1 Candidatus Bathyarchaeota archaeon | reverse complement strand
TGAACTCACCTAACAATCGTGGGACTTGACCGGTTCTAGTCTAGGCTCCCATCCGTTGTGGGTCGACAGCTTCACCATAGCGTTCAAGGAAAGCGAGCTCGTTAATGGGTTTGCGATTCTTTCTTCCGATGACTTTCCTAGATGGATACCCGAATCCAACAATAATGCTCGGAATCAGATTACTCGGAATGCCGAAATCCTTCTGCAGCGCTTCCCGATTTGTACCTGTGTAGACACAGGACGCAACACCATAGTTCCAAGCAGCGAGCTGCATGTCCTGCACGACTCTTCCTGCATCAATCATGTGAAACCCATGCCTAGGATCCGTCAGCACGACTACTGCGAAGTTCGCACGTTCTACCCAACTTCCAGTGGTGCTGTCTTTCGCCAGCTTCCTTAGATTGTCGCGGTCCTGAACGAGAATGAACCTCCAGTGTTGGATGTTCATACCGCTTCCTGTCATGCGGCCCGCTTCCAAGACCTTCAGCTTCACCTGAGCTGGGACATCTTTCAAATCGAACTCTCGCACATCGAGTTTCGTTACGACACACTCATAGGCATCCAAGCACGGTCACCTTAACTCCGACCCTTCACGCTAAGTTTTCACGGCAACTTCGACGTTGATACCTTTTCTAACACTCTGAGTGACGACGCAGAAGTCCTCGAACATCTCCAGACATTGTTTCATTCGTTCTCGATCCTGCTCGTTCAATGGGTCAGCGCTTATGTCTACCTTGATGCCGTGAATTCTCCACCGACCAGCATCGTTTCTAGCTAGCGTCGTATGAACATTTGTTGTGATATGGTTCAGCGATATTCTGGATCTCTGCAGGCAGAATATCAGGCTAGAGGTTAAACAATGACCTAATGCGCTCGCAAGAACCCTAGACGCATTCGGGCCTTTCTCTGTCCCAATCGGCGCAGGCTCGTCCATGGTCAGTTTTCCAAGCGCCTCCTTGTCGAAGGACACTGTGAATTGGTAGTCCTTGACTTGGTCAAGGTTTGTTGTGAATTCTGTATCCATCGAGCTCTGTTCCTTCTAGGCGTAGGCTGGTGATGGCGGTCGTGATGCAACTGCTACAAGGCGAAGCAGTTCCTCTTCAGGTTGCAATCCGACCATTTCGACAGTTTCGTTGATTACGGTCTTGGGCACACCCATTACGTTATACTTGATCGCTAGCTGTGGGAACTCGTTGATCTCTATCATACCAGCCCTGATGTTTGGGTTTTCTATAGCAAATTGGTGAGCGAGACTCACCGCTCCTGGACAGTAGGGGCAGGTTGGCGTTGCGAAGACCTGGATGTGGACGAGACGCTTGAAAGTGCTTAGTTCTTTGCGTGTTTCTTGTGACAGCTCAGTCTCTGACCTCGAGATCTGAACTAGGTCTTTGAGTAGAGTGCTGAACTCGTATCCGGCAGCAACTCCGTAGAAAGTCACCTTACCGCCCTTTCCTCCGACTACCACTGTCGCGGGAACCTTGTTTACGCCGAGCTCGAAAGCTTTCTGCTTGTCTTTGACTAGGTCGTAGACTTCTACTTTGATCTTGTCGGTGAGGGATGCGAGGTCCTGAGCGAGTTCACGAGCCTTCCTACAGTAGTCACACTCCAGTTCTTGAGTGAAGACTGCAAGTGTGACTGGGCTCACTAACTTCTGGGAAAGGTCGGTCTTCAGTCGTTTCAAATGTAACTCTGGTACAACACTCATCTAGTTCGACACTTCCAACGTTGTCGCCGCGCGATGCTCGTTTTCAAGTAACTCAACTAGTTCCCGAATCTGGGAGCACGCATCAACAATCCTCGGATTCGACAACTCATAGTATACACTCATCCCGACCCGTCGGGCAACAACTAGCTTTTGTCGTCTAAAGGTCGCCAGATGTTGTNNGAGCTTCGCTAGCTCTTTGAGCTAGTGCTTTCCAAGGTGTGCGATGGTTTCGCCGGGTCCAATATGAACTGGCGCAGTACATGAGACATTGGTGCTAAGAGAAGGCTGCGAATTGAGCTCTCGCGCCAAGTTCTTCTTCTATGCGGAGTAGCCGATTGTACTTTTCGGTTCGTTCTCCGCGACAAGGGGCACCCGTCTTGATTCGTCCGCAGTTCAATGCTACAGCTAGGTCAGATATGGTCGTGTCAGTCGTTTCCCCTGACCTGTGACTTGTTACGACGCCGTAGCCATTTTGCATGGCGAGTCTTGCGGCTTGCATGGCCTCCGTCAAAGTTCCGATCTGATTCACCTTTAGGAGCAATGCATTGGCAGCACCTACGTCGATGCCTCTTTGCAACCTAGCAACATTGGTGACAAAGATGTCATCACCGACAATCTGAACTTTCCCGTGAAGCTTCTTTGTCAGTTGAGCGGTATGTTCGAAATCCTCTTGTTCAAACGGATCTTCGATGTACCGGATTGGAAATTGATCGATCAGCCTAACGTAGAAGTCCATTAACTCCGCAGGGGATTCCGTTTCATCGTCGATCCTATAAGCCCCATTCTCATAGAACTCGGAGGAGGCAGAATCAAGACCGAGAAAAACATCACTTCCTGGTGAATAACCCGCTTCAGAAATCGCTTGAATCATGAGTTCGATGGCTTCATTCGTTCTCTTTATTGGAGGAGCAAAGCCTCCTTCATCTCCCACGTTGATTGATTGCCGACCGTGCTTGGATTGAATGACTTCTTTGAGGGCATGATAGATTTTCGTGCCAATTCGGAGAGACGATGAGAAGCTTTTCGCGCCAGCGGGTATGATCATGAATTCCTGAATTTTAAGCCCCGTTCCGGCGTGCTTGCCTCCGTTTATGATGTTCATCACGGGAATGGGAAGGACCCGTCCCTTTCCATTACTCAGATAATTGTAAAGGGGCTCACCCTTCAACCTCGCCGCGAGTTTGGCTACAGCCAAGGAGACGGACAATATGGCGTTCGCCCCTAGGCGCGACTTATTCGGTGTTCCGTCAAGATCAATCAGTATCTTGTCGATTCGATCTTGCTGTTGGGGTTCGAGCCCTTGGAGCTTAGGCGCAATTAGCTTTTCGACGTTCTGAATGGCTTTCAAGACACCGAGACCTCCGTAGCGCTTCAAATCGCCATCGCGAAGTTCTATTGCCTCGTGTCTTCCAGTCGAAGCTCCAGAAGGCACCGCAGCACGTTCACAAACGTCACTCGCATAGACTAATGCTTCAATCGTAGGGTTTCCTCTTGAATCCAGGAGCTCCCTTGCAACAATTCTAGTAATGCGGTGTGCGCGCGTCAAGGAAGGACAACTCTGTCAACAAAGAAATGAGGCTTGCATATCAATTATTGGAACTGCGGCAAAAATAGACCAATGTATAACTGCAATGGTTCTCCTAACGAGAGGCCGCCTTAACATTAATCTCTCAAATAGATGAGGACACCTAGCCGAAGTAATCAGTCATAGATACTAGCGCATCTTTTTTTCTTTGATGGGAAACTCTGTTATGTCAAGATGAGTGAAATGAGATGAGACGCTGGGTCAGGAACTTCATCATAGTGGCCCTGCTTGTCCTACCAGTCGTCGTTGTCTCATTGTCGTATTATGAGGATTTGGCGGAAACTAATGGTCAGGGGGGCACGAAAGGAATGGTTTCCCTAGTCCTCAACTTTCCCAGAAACGCTATTTCTCTGGCGTCAGAGGCAGGTTACGCCGGCATATTCATACTGATGTTAATGGAAGCTGCAGCCCTTCCCGTTCCGAGCGAGATAATCCTACCATTCGCTGGGTATCTAATTTACCAAGGTGACTTGGAGTTCTTCGCCGTGGTCTCCATCGCTACCCTTGCCGCGCTCATAGGCTCGTTCGTGGATTACTACTTGGGGTTGAAACTTGGTCGCCGTCTCTTGACGAACAGATCACGAATACCGTTCGTAGAAGCGGAACATCTTCGAAGAGCAGAGACTTGGTTTGACCATTATGGACCTTTAGCAGTGGCTTTCTTTCGGTTAGTTCCAGCGGCAAGAGTGCTAATCTCATTTCCTGCCGGATTATATCGAATGAATAAGCTCAGGTTTGGACTCTATACTCTCGCAGGTTGCCTCCCTTGGAATATCACTCTGATCTGTCTTGGCTGGTGGCTTGGATCCTCATGGAACATGGTGGTCGAAGCCTTCAGATACATTAACCTCGTCGCCTACGGGCTCCTCATCGTGCTCATCGTGTCGATCGGTTGGAGGCTAATTCCTCGGAAAAGAGGTGAG
>PMBQ01000007.1 GCA_003152955.1 Candidatus Bathyarchaeota archaeon | reverse complement strand
GAACTTATTCTTTTACACGTGCTAAGCGGATGGATATGGGCAACTTGCCTTGATATTCCGCTTGAAAATCAATGGTAAGACTTTAAGTCACCCAGATGAAAATACTCTAAGATCACCCTTAGAGTCCGCTATGGATGTCACAAAGTGGGTCAAAGTGCCTGAGCCGAATGACCGTTCGTCTGTGAAAAAAGGAATAGGCCCTGTCCAAAGACAGGGCCTATCAAAGCCAGATGAATTTGTCAAACGGGTCAACCGCGCCGGGAGAATCTCCTTCCGATCAATTGCTGCGCTGCAAGAGGTCCCGAAATTCGAAATACCCTCGGCTCATAAGAAAATTGATAAGTTCCTCGGCTGACTTCATAACACTTTCGTCGTGAGACTCGAGCGCTATGGCCAGAACGGTCTTTCCTGAGTCACGCCATAGACCTATCTTCCAACCATTCTTGTCTCCCTTGATCAATAGCTCAAGGCATTGAACAGATTCTTTGGAGAATTGTGGCGCAATCTTAGCCAGTTTCTCAACAACCAAATGAGCAGGATCAGTTTCACTAACAATCTTCAGAGATCTATATAGCTGGTTAAGTGCCCAAGCAGGATCAAACACCTCTAAGATGAACCACCAACCAAATGACGATAGCTCGCTGGGATCGTTGTCAGCCATCAAGCCTCGTTCGAGAGATTTTAGCCTATGTTCCCAGAGATCAACAAATCGCGTTATCACAATGTCTGGCACTTGCTCTTCAGAGTTAGCAAGACTCCGACCAATGAATGACAAAGCATGAGATCTCAATGATGCAGGGGCAATTCGCCAAAATTTTGCCAGTAGGCTACTCGGTGAGTCTAATACAAGCTGTCCTCTCCCATACAACACCATCAAGTGCTCAGCAAGTCGGAAGCGGGGATGTTCGGGATGAGATTTCTCTTCGCTAGGTAGCGATATTCGGTCAACAGCTAGTGCATACTGCTCGCCTAGCAGGGCAAACGTATCATCGTATGGCGGACAATATACAATATATGCCTCCCAAGCGGCACTCCAGAGCTTAATCGCTTCATCCTCGAATGGAAAGATCGCTTTTACATGGCCTGCTGCCCATGCTGAATCCAAGGACACTAGCCACGGAAAGTAATTTCCATATACAGAGTGAACAGCTAACGAGCATTCGATAGAATTATCCAAATGCTTTTCAAGCACTTGCTGTACTTCTGACATCATTACAAATCCCTGAGCGTCCTGATCTTGATTATCTTTCAAATTGCGCTGAACCCAGAACGCATACTGAACAACGGAATGCATTGCCTCACCCCGCACTGTGTTGATTGATAAAGTAAACGGATCCATATTCGATCCGCCATAGACAGCCTCGTGCTCTGGAGTCGGATCTGGATCATCAGAAAGTATCTCCAGTATCTCCCAAACTTCTGCGCGAAGGCCAAAAGAAATCTGTCCACTTTTATTCTCGAAGCCTGCTGAAAGTAGTTCGGCGATACGTTGTCTTGTTTCGCCCCAGTTCGCATCAGCATCTCGACGGGGCGTTCGATCGGGAATGTCACGCGGTTGATTAACGACCCATTTGCACAAAGCTAATACCGGCACCCAGTCAAAAGACAAGTTCTGCTTGAGTGCTTCACGCCATCCAGATATTAGTGCACGTACATAAGTAGGATCGAGGCCTCTGAATTTCTCAGCGTCGACGGCAAATCGATGAGGTTCTGCTGCCACTATTTCAGACAAAATACGAGCAACACCTTCAATTGATGGAGCAAAGAAATCATCTGGTGGAGACCAGGAATTTAACAAGTTTACAATTGCATCTACAGACATCGGCAACAGTTCATCTTTGGGCCAAGGGCTATCTGGGCCATGCCACGACACCGTAAATCCCCTACGTCTACGAGGTGCAGGTTGGCCGAACTCTGCCACGTAACTTTGGTATCGCTCTTTCCAAGAAGCAGGAAGATATGCTTGAATTGGTGCCAAATGATCCCGCTGCCACCTCTTGTGATATTGTTCGGCTTCTTCAACAGTTGCGCGCTTCCCTGCATGTCGTTCAACCATATCCTTGAATTCTTCCAAATCAGGGCCGGCTTCGATCCAGTCGAGAATAACTTGCTGTTTATCCGCAGGCAGCTTTCCAAAACATGCCTGCAGCAAATCTGCGAAATCGTTCTCAAAATGATAGTCATCAAACAATGCCCTATTGGTCAAATGAGAAACAACAAGATCGGGGACAGCCTCAGGAAACATCCTTAGCATTTCGACAGCAATGCGATGGAATATCAACCAATGCCAGGCCTCAAGCACTTCAACGATCTGCCTGACTTGGGTCGGATCTGACTTAGCAATTTGCTCAGCACTATTAATTACACCTGAAATCAGTATGTCACGCAACACGTGCAGTCCATGTGCCTCATCACGGATCGAAGGCCGCCACGTGTGAGAGTAATCTTCAGACGAAGATGTATTCTGCAGGCCTACGTAAAAACCAGTAGCCGTATCAAGTAGACCGCAAATCAAATCAAATGCTCTGAGCTTAGCCGCTTCAACAAGAGTAGGAAAATCCTCTTTCAATATTTGACCATACTCCCAGCTATCAAACTGCGCTCTTGGTTCCTCAAAGCGAGGTGTAGGT
>PMBQ01000021.1 GCA_003152955.1 Candidatus Bathyarchaeota archaeon | reverse complement strand
GGACCGGGTTAGTAAGGGAGGTTCCCTTTCCCCGCAGCAGCGCAAGGCGTTTGTTGAGCTTGCAATGAAGCGCCGTATCGACTTTATCAAGGCAGCGCGTAGGACTGCTAAGGCCATCAAAATGGACAAGTCTTCTGAACCCCATTTTAACGAGGAACTTCCCAAGATAACGAATGAAGGGGAAGATGAAGCTGGCGCAGGGGCGGCTGGTGGTCCGGGGGCTGCTCCTGCGTTTCAGCTTAAAGGGGAAAAAGGGGCCTACAATTGGGACGCGGAGGATTCGGAGTTCTTCAAAAAGGAAAAGGGCCATTACCCGACTCAACAAGAGGCAGAAGCCGAAGCTAAAGCAGGTGGGCATCTCTAATGGGTGATTACGCAAAAAAGAAGGCGGTCGGTACCCAGTTAGATGAAACAAAGGGTACCGCTACGGCTGAACCCCCCGTAGAGGATTCCAAGGTCGAACAAGGGACCGGGGATACCGAAGTGTCCTTCAGTACTCAGGTTATGACCAAAATGGGTTCTCCGGAGCAGGTAAGACGGATGCTCATTGGAAAGTATGGTCCGCGGAATGTTTGGGGTACGGCCTCTGGAAGGTGGTTTGTAAGGAGTACCGATTCTCAAGGCAAGTTTACTCCGTGGGGTGAAGCATCAACCAGTGACTTCTCCCCGGCTGGTGTTGTAGCCGGGGCCTTGCCTATGATCGGCGGTGCGGTTGGTGGTGCTTTAGCTGCTCCTGCGGCAATTGCAACCGCAAATCCGATGATCGAATCTGCCGGTATAGCTCTCGGGACTGGAGCAGGTGAAGAACTTAATAAGGCTGCAACTGAAGTGGCCATGGGTCCAAGAGATGAGTCCCTGGGTCAGCATGCCTTGGAAACTGCAACGTCTGTAGGTGCCGGGTTCCTCGGGGCTGAAATCCCACGTGGGGTGGGTATGGCTTTCCGTGCTGGAATTGCCGGGTTTGAAAAGACGGGACTCGGGTCGAAGATCATGTCGGGTCTGAGGGGCGCAACCACGATGGCACCGTTTAAGGGTAATGCGGATAAACCCTTGATGGCCGCAGCCGGGGAGATGGGCATCAAGTTAACTCCCGGTGAAGTGTCCAAGAGCGCTCCTGTCAAACAGCTTATGAGTTTTCTCAGGGGGACCATCGGTAGCTCAACCGAATTTGCAAAACTGGAAGGACCCAGATACCAGCTCTTTACCAAGTACGTTGATGACTTCCTTTCAACCGTGGGCCACCCAACCCAGAGATTCAAAACCATGGGTGAGACGGTAATGAATGCGGTCGAGGGACTCCGTGCACAGCGTCTTGGGTTCACTGATCACACGACCGGACTCAAGGTATCTGGCGTATCGGATGTGCTTTTCAACGACGCATTTAGTATTGCGAATAAATCTTTCCCGGTTCGGGTGCTCCCCGGTAATACGGGTCAGGTGGAAGCTCTTGTGAATATGCAGGGGGTGAAGAAAGACATAACTGATCTGGTCGAAAATCTGTCCGGAACCAACGTTGCGGCACCCAAACTCTTCAAATTGGCACGTACGACCGAGGATACGATCGGCATGTCCGAATTTGTGGATCTCAGAGCCGATCTCATGCAGATGGCTAAATCTAAGCAGATAATTGGGACACGTGCTAACCGTCTTGCTACCATCCTAATCGGTAAGATGGATAATGAACTCAAGGACCAGGCAACGCAGTATGGTGTGGACAAGACGTTTCTTCCGGCTTTAGCGAAGGCACGGGACTATTATAGTAAGGCGGCAAAGTTATTTAATGAAGGAGTCATAGCCCAGATTGCTCAGAGGTCCCCGTCTGATGTGGCACAGCAAGTAGTTACTATGAACAAGGCGGAGGACGTGCGGACCATTAAGAATGTACTTACACGGATGGGGGCCAGTCAGCCGACAAAATTTAGGGGTCTTTGGGAGAAAGTACAAGCATCCACCATCGATTTTGCATTTAAGATGAAGCCGGGGATGTACGGGCGCGTTGGTGAAACCAAAATGCCTATGATACGGGGCAATCAGCTTAAAGGTTGGTGGGATAAGATGCTTCCGGAAGTTAAACAATCAATGTTCACCGCTGAGCAACGCCGTAGTCTGGACAAGATTGTACTTGTCGGTTCCGAAATACCGATCGGAACCTTGCCTGGTGGTTGGGCGGGTCGGACGATCGCATTAAGTAAGAGTGCGATGATTGCAAGTGGACTTGTTGAAAGCGTGTTTGCCGGGGCCGGTTTTGCCGCTGGCGGGTATCCGGGTGCGATGATGGGAGGCATGATCGGGTTAGGTTCTCTCTATTATCTTCCCAAGACAGCAGCCAAAATGGCGCTCTCTCAGGAGGGACGGGCGCTCCTCGGGGAAGGACTTCAACTTTCCAAGACTCGGCTTGTTACTAAGGCGGTTAGTATGGCCAAGTTTATGACTAGACTTGGTGTGTATTTGGGGCGCCCCGAATTTCAGGGTGACATGGAAGAAACCCGGACTCGAGTCCGTGCCGGGATGATGCTTTCAGCAAACGGACTAAAAACAGACGAAGAGAATATTGACGCATTTCTGGCTAAGAATCCTAATTTCAAGTAATATGGGACTATACGCTCAAACGGCAGCACAAAAACAGATGGAGTCTTTGGACTTCAAGGGTCTTGCACCTGCCTCCTCTACAGCGGTATCTCAAAGTTCAAATATTGCCCCGGCTGACAAGGAGAAGGAAGCAGAGCAGGAGTTTTTGAAAGTGAAGGACCAGCGCCCTGAAGCCGGGAAGATGCACAATTTTGGTGGTTATTATTACCGTCCAATTCTCAAGGAGATTGCACGTGCCGCGATCGAAAATGGTGTTGCACCTGAAACTGCTTTGGCTATTGCTATCAACGAAAGTGCACAGTCTCTTTCCACACAAAGCATACACCAAGGAAAGAAATTAAGGACATATTTTGAAAGCTGGATGCAGGACGATGGGCTTCATACGGATGCCATGATGATGAAGCCCACAACTGCGTATGGGACGGATTCAGGGAAGGCGTACGTGAAGGAAAATGAGCGGTTAAGGAAGGCTTCCAAGGATTCAAATGAGGCTCAAACCGCGTTCATGCAACACTCAACTGTTGAATTTTCCGGGCTCCTGCGCCGTGCTCCTTATGAATATATCAAGGAGGGATACAAGAAGTTCCCCAAGAATGAGGCTCTGGCGCTTCAGCACTACAATGGTATGGGAAATATTCAACCAAGTTCATTTCCGCAGGAACGGAAGACCATGGGCGTGCAGGGTAAGGTGAGAGGGGCTGATGCCCCGCTTTATGGAACTCGGGTACTTTCCATCCGTGAACACGTGATCAAGAAGAACCCAAGTATGATGAAGCTCATAGACGAACTTAAGGACGAGGCCGAGAGTGCCGGACCAAGAGGGTAATCCTACATTTTTTGACCGCCTTGAGAGGTCGCTCTACAACCCGTATACGACCTTAGCCAAGAAGGTACTGCCGAAGAACGTACAAGATTCGTATCTGGGAGCGGCGGTGTTTGGCATCACTGGCGCTCTCGATTTGCCCGGAGAGGCTCTGCTTGGGGGTGTGAAACAGGGAGTCGTGGCCGGGAAACAGGCCCTCGAGTCCGCAAAGCAGGGGGACGTTCTGACCGGAACACTTCAAGGGGTACAGGCGGTAGCTTCCCCCGCAGTAGGAGCGATGGCCGGGACCGTTGGACTTCCTATCATCGCCGGGATGAAGGCCGGGGAGCATGTAATCAAGACCCTTGCCCAGCCCGAAGTTCAAGCCCATCTTAAAGCTTATGGCGGGGTGTATGAAGGAGCGGCAATAGCTTCAAAGATTCTGGATGGTTCGGTGCCGATAATCATGGCCCCGGCAGCTTCCTATCTTAAGGTCAAAAAGGACGCGGGTTATCCGGTGTCCCCGGCTGACGAAGCTGCAGGGAACATTATGGACCTCGGATGGAATGCATTTCTATTCCATAAAATGGGACAGGCTATCGAGGGGGCACGCGTTCACACGGTTCCAGGTGANNCTCCTTCAGAAAGCGGACCCGAAGGCACAGGACCAGACGCATATACAGAAAAATTATAAGGAATTTGACCCGGACCTCACAGGGCGTATCAAGGCGGTTGCTTACAAGGTTGGAGACAAGATAATCCCCGGAGACCCCTCGGACGTGCATGCTCTCCTCTACGATAAGCTGAGCAAAGAAGAACAGGATGCGGTTCAACTTCAGTATGCAAAGGGTGGGGAGAAGCATTCAGCCGGGTTTGTGACGCATGATGGTCAATTCTTTACCAAGCACCAGCTCCTTAACATGCAGAAGGAACTTGCGGCGCGTGAAGAGGCACTTCCCAAGCTTGCTAACACCGATCATGCGTACGACTTCTCCAAGTTAATGACGTTTGAGCATTATGTGGATATCTCGCGTCGGCTCCGTAATAATGAAGCGATAATGAAGCGGAAGATGGCCGAGGCTCCGGACCCGACTACCAAATATGAAATCTACAGGAAGATGGGCCTTCCCGTACAGGTAGATCGTGAGGCTATGTCATTTTACAACAATCGGCACAGTCTCAAAAACATGGGCTACACGGATGCAGACCTTGATTTTGATCACGGTATCAAATTTGATCAGTTTTATAATGATCGAACCCAGATTCGTACCAAGGTGAAGGACCAGATTAAGACCTCCATGCCCGGTCTCAGTGAGAAGCAGATTGACAACTACTCGTTCATGAATGAGGAGTTTGCCGCTCATTGGGCCAAGTGGAATGGGAAGCCTGCCACCGAATGGTTCATGAACCGTTTTGCCGATGGCGGAGGGTTCCGCGCTGGTGAGTCAGGGTTACCAAACGAACTCAAGCAGGACCCCGCCAGTGATTATCTTGACCGTGTAGTGAAGAACGCCAAGTATGCGGTCCGTACTCCTGACGGCAAGGTGTACGGTGCTGAACATGGCGACTATTCCCACAGGGAAATCATCGACCGTAACAAGATACCTTACAAAGACACGGAGCACGGTTTCCAGCTTCCGGATGGAACGTTCCTGACCCGCGCTGACGTTGAAAGGAATTATGCGGACCTTAGCGGGCGAAAAGACCTTCGAAAAGGGTGGAGTGAAGATGTGCTTCCTCAGTCTGCCAATGCTCCAATTTTCCATTCCGTCCTCCAGCGCTCCATCGAGGACAAGATGCCTGAAAAGGCAAGTCCCCTGCAGGTCCGCAACATTGCTTATCAGTATGCCAAGAAGGATGAGGTGAAGTGGACGGGGCTTGATGACTTCCTCGATTCCAAGAAGGGCCAACCCGTCACCAAGCAGGAAGTGATGGACCACCTGCGCCAGAACGTGGTTGAAGTGAAGGAAGTAATGAAAAGTGAAGACACAATTCTGAAAGATGGATTTACAAATGAACAGATGCGGACACAGTGGGAGGAGCCTTATTCGGAAGATGGGCATTACAAAGGCGATGTGGCATCTGTCAATGACATGTTAGCTGACAGGGCAGGTCATGTCCCCAAGTGGTCTGATTTGTCAACCATAAGCGGCAACGGTGTAAGATTTGGTATACTCAAGATGGCTGGCAAATGGCGAGTAGTCGATTTCGAGTACGGTGACGGACTTCACGGTGATCGGTTCAATTCCAAGGAAGAAGCCCAGAATTTTGCCCATAACTTGATGCGCCATAGTGAAGGTAATGTCGAAACCCAATATTCGGATTATTCCGTCCCCGGTGGCAAGAATTACCGGGAACTCTTGCTGACGCTTCCGGAGAAGAAGTTGACTCCGGAGGAAGATGCAAAGCGCATGGCTGGCGATCAGTCCATGCAAGAGAAACTCGATAAGTATATTGAAGGGGCTTATGAGTCCCCCCATTGGGGTGATGTTAAGGATGTCCTTGCCCATGTCCGTATGCAGGACTTCACCGATGCACAGGGCAAGCGCGTTCTTTTCCTTGAGGAGCTGCAATCCGATTGGCACCAGACAGGGAGGAAAGAGGGGTATGGTCCTTACGTACCTCTTACTGAACTACCCAAGGATGTCGAAGTTGTAAAGGTGCCACGTCAAGGTAGAACAGCTAAAGGTGAATATTGGCAAGCTAATTGGGATAACATGGGCCATGGAACGGGTATTACTGTTGAAGATGATCCAAGTGGCATGCGAGCTAGAGAAGAAGCATTGATACTGTATAATCAGGAACATGGGCGCAATCGTGTTCCTTCTGGTCCTTTTTCCAAGTCTTGGCATGAAATGGCCCTCCGCAGGATGCTTAGGTATGCAGCCGAGAACGGCTATGACCGCGTTGCATGGACCCCCGGCAAATGGCAGGCCGCAAGGTGGGAAGGCGCGGATGAAGCGGCTGAGGGCATGCCCGGATTTTACGACAAGATGATGCCGGACTACCTGAACAAGTATGGCAAGAAATGGGGGGCGAAGGTAGGGGAAACACAATTAAAGGGGCTTACAATTGGTAAGGAAGCGGATGGTTCCTACTTTATAATGTCCGACAGGAACCAAATGGACCAGCGTGAAGAAATAAGAAATGCTGTCGTCGGTTTTAAATCTCGTAAGGCCGCTTCTACCGTTCCTTCCATTGACGTTACGGACGCGATGAAGAAGTCCGTGATGGAGAAGGGGCAACCGCTGTTCCAGAGTTCATCCTCTTCAAGGGCTAATGAATACATAAGACGGGTGACGCAGAATTCGCGTAAGGCCATCAAATATAAAGGTGAAGTCATTATTGAGGACCCCGGAATGCGGTCCCATGAACAGGTGGCTTCCAAGCATCCGGGTGCAAGACAGGCTTTAGATGAACATACTGACGCGCTTCTTGGACTCTATAAGAGTCAGGAAGGTCGTACGGATGCCGAGGACCTTGCCATACGGCAGAAGGCCAAGGGGATGAATAAGGCATTTGATAAGGACTACCAGGAAGGTTACGTTCGTCCTGACGGTACGTTCGTCTCCAAGAGTGATATTGAACAAACGTTCCGTGATCTATCGGGTGGTAAGGAACACCCGATGTGGCAGAAAAAAGCCGGTATGTCCGCTGAGGAGTTTAGCAATTTGATGGGGGATGGTGCCAAGGGTTCCATCCATTTTCAGGACCAGAAGGCCATCATTACGGCGTTCTCCAAGGCCGATTTCTCTACGCTGGTGCATGAAACAGCCCACGTATATCGCCGGGACTTGCCTCCGGAACTCCTCGCTGAGGCGGAGCGTTTCATAGGTGTGAAGGACGGGAACTGGACCGTGGAGCACGAAGAGAAATTTGCCCGGTCCTTCGAAAAATACCTGCGCGATGGTGAAGCTCCATCCCCTATCCTCAGGCAAGTGTTTGAGAACTTCAAGAAGTGGCTAACTGATATTTACATGCACGTATCCGGTTCTGAGCTTGACGTGAAGGTTCATCCCAACATCAAGAAGGTGTTTGACCAGATGCTTGGCAGTGAGGAGACGGTGCCAGTAAAAAAGGGCGGAAACCGCGTCATCAAAGGTTCTAAGGGTGCTGACGGACCGCTCCAGCAGAAGATGTCGGACGAGGATTTCGTTCAGTACCACCAACAGCAACCTTACTGGAACGAATTGGCCGGAGAAGCCAACAAAGCCACCGACAAGGAAATCAACAGCCGTGTTAAGAGGGCGGCTGTACGGGACGAGGATGGTAACATTGAAACCGCGCCGTGGCAGGGCGGTTTGGGAATATCAATGCTTTTCGATAAATTAGATAATCTTGGTAAATTAAAATACCATGATGTGTCGAAGATGGACCCGGAAACCGGAAAGAGATACAAGGAACCTGAAGTTGATAGCCACGAGAAAGGTTTCATTGATAGGTATGGCACATTTATTCCGCTTTCTGTAACAAGGGAAATATGGCGTAAGCATGTGCGTAGACTTGCACCCAAATATATGCCATCGAGCAATTAATGGACCTGAGTAACAAAACGGCGCTCTTCATCGATCACGGCCTCTTCACTTTCATCGCGGAGAAGTTGGCCCCGGATTTTGGGCGGATGCTTTATTATTCCGATTGGAAGAACGCCTTTCCAAAGTGGAGTCAGGCTTCCCCTGGTGACGGAATCCCCGGCGTGGAACGTGTCAATGAGCTTTGGCCAGCCATTGAAAAGGCGGATATTATAATCTTCCCCGACATCTACGATGGTGAGTTTCAGCTTAAACTTCGTAAGATGGGGAAGCGCGTGTGGGGCGGTGGAACGACGGACGTACTTGAACATGACCGGGAAAAATTCCGCGATCTCCAGGTTGAGCTTGGAATGGCGGTCCCGGAAACCGTAATCATTCATGGCATGGAGGCCCTCCGTGATCACTTGATACAATGCGAGGACAAGCACGTTAAGATAATCACGTTTCGTGGTGATATGGAGAGTTTCAATCACATCAGTTATGATATTACGGAATGCTTTCTTGATGATCTGGAATCGCGTCTTGGTGCACAGAAGGAATCTGTCAAGTTCATTGTGGAGGACCCGATCGGTGAAGTAGAAATCGGTTTTGATGGGTGGTGTATCGATGGCAAGTTCCCGGAGATTTGTGGCTATGGTTATGAGGTGAAGGATTCTGGATATGTTGGACGAATTGTGCCTTACGGGGAGCTGCCAGTGGCTCTCTCTAAGGTAAATAGGAGTCTCGGTCCTGAACTCGGAAGCCGAGGCATGCGAGGGTTCTTCTCTACGGAGGTCCGCCTGGGATCGGACCGTGTTCCGTACCTCCTTGACCCATGCATGAGGGCTGGCAGTCCCCCTTCCGAAGTCATGGTTGAATCGTATAGTAATCTTGCAGAGATCATCTGGGAAGGGGCGGCTGGCAATTTGGTCGTCCCCCAGCCGACAGGTAAGTATACCGCGATTGCGATGCTCGAGTCCAAGTGGGCGGATACACATTGGATGAGCTTACTCATTCCGGACGATGTTGCGCCGTACGTGAAGCTCAAGTGTAAGGCGGTCAAGGATGGGCGCACGTATTTCGTTCCGCAGTTCGGGGAACTTTATACGATCGGTGGGGTGGTTGCGGTAGCTGATACCATAAAGGAAGCTATCCGTCTTGTAACAGAACGCGCCGAATCTATCCAGGCGCACGAACTCAAGATACGGACGGACAGCTTTGTGGAGGCGGAGGAAGTGATCGAGGAGGGCAAGAAGTATGGCATCACATTCTAATGAAATATAAAGGATGGTGCCCACATGTTAAATATAAGAATCAAAAGTATTCCGCATAAGTCTCATAGATATGCCACTTGTGGTGACTATTACGATGTTGGAAATCGTCACGAAGTCCGAGTTTCCAATATGAGCGATTGGAGGTATGAGTTTTTGGTCGCAATACACGAACTCATTGAAAGTCACCTCTGTAGGCACCGTGGCATTGTAGAATCGGCAATTACGGACTTCGATGTGTGGTTTGAAAAGGCGCGTGACATGGGGTTGTTTGACATGGACGAGGAACCGGGGGATGATCCTCGGGCACCTTACATGAAAGAACACAGGTTTGCAACGTTCGTCGAACGTCTCCTTGCCAAGGAACTCAAAGTGGATTGGGAACGGTATGCAACCGAAATTGAGAGGCTTCCTTGAGTGCATATGTACCAAAATCGAAATTTAAGGAAGAGGATGGACCGGATATTACGGCCAATAAACTCAACCGAGAATTTCGGCGGTTAGCGCGGTCTAACAAAGCCGTGGCAACCACCCCGCCTACATCAATAACAGGGGCGGCCATTTCCTCCGGTGGAGGAGGTGGGGGGACAGTCCCAACCACACTTGAGGCTCTGTCTGATGTATTGATTTCTTCTCCTTCTTCCGGGGATACGATCGAGTACAATGGCACCAAGTGGATCAATATTCCATTGACTACCACCAACGTTCCTGAAGGAACAAATCTGTATTATACAGATGTGCGTGCTCGACTTGCCCTTTCCGCGACTACGCCTATCCTTTACAACAACGCGACAGGTGCTCTCACTTTTGCCGGACTTGCGTTAGCCGCGCTTTCTGATGTGAGTATTGGGGTACCGTCAAATGGTGATCTCTTGCATTATGTACTCGGTACAACCAAGTGGACGACATTTACTCCAACGTACATCAGTGGTAACCAAACAATCACCCTTTCTGGAAACGTGACAGGGAGCGGGGCAACAGCAATTACAACGACGATAGCTGCCAATGCCGTTGCACTTTCCATGCTAGCACAACAAACCGCCCCGATTTATCTCGGGAGACATACGGCTGGGCTTGGTAACATCGAAGCTGTCACTCCAGCAAATTTAAAATCTGATCTCTCTCTTGTGAATGGTGATGTTGGATTAGGGCTGGTGGAAAACACAGCACTCTCAACGTGGTCCGGAACGGCTAACGTTGTTACTGTTGGTACCATCGTAACAGGAACATGGAATGCGCTATTTTCGGCTGGCATCATAACACTCACAGCAATGGCGAACATTGCTAATAACACATATCTCGGAAATCGTTCTGGAGGTGCTGCGGCTCCTTCTGCTGTTACACTTGCTAACTTGAAAACCGATCTTAGTTTGACGGGTACAAATTCGGGTGATCAGACGATTACGCTCACCGGAGATATAACTGGTTCCGGGGTAGGTTCATTTGCTACGACACTTAAAAATACCGGGCCTGGGGTTGGAACCTACACGTCCGTTACCATTGATATTCAGGGCAGAGTCACGGCGGGTAGTAATCCAGGGTTCCTTACAACCATAGCTGCTAACTACGTAACATTGGCTATGTTGGCACAGCAGACTGCCCCTGTCTATCTTGGTCGCCACACCGCTGGGTTGGGCAACATTGAAGCTGTTACACCAGCGAATTTGAAGTCTGACCTTTCCTTGGTCAAGGCCGATGTTGGATTGAGCTTGGTCGAAAATACCGCGCTTTCAACGTGGGCTGGGACCGCGAATATCACAATCCTCGGTACAATCGCAACGGGTGTCTGGAATGCAGGTGCAGTCACAAGTAGTGGTGCTGG
>PMBQ01000028.1 GCA_003152955.1 Candidatus Bathyarchaeota archaeon | reverse complement strand
GAAATGTCCAAGATCGAAGCCGGTCGCGTAACTACGAATCTCGAAGTCTTCAACCTGAAAGATATGCTCGGCGATATTCAGGCACTCTTCACAATTCGCGCCCAGTCCAAACAACTTGCGTTTACGGTTGAAGTCGACCCGCGTCTCCTCCCGTGGGTCAAGACCGATGAGGGGAAAGTCCGTCAAATCCTCATCAATATCATTGGCAACGCCATCAAGTTCACTGCCACTGGTTCTGTTCAGGTCCGGGCTTTGACGAAAAGGACCCGGAATGGCGCTCACTTCTTAATGGTCGACATTCACGATACCGGCCCCGGCATTTCAAAAGGCGAATTGCCCCTATTATTCCACCGATTCGGTCAAACAGAGACAGGACGGAAAACGCAGGGCGGTACCGGTCTTGGCCTGGCCATNNTCCCTGACCGGAACAAGCCACGCCTCGACTGAAAAGATCGTACGACTGGCGCCGGCTTCCGATGGAACGCGAGTTCTGATAGTCGATGACCAGGAAGCCAACCGTACCTGGTTGGACAAGATGTTGTCGTCGACCGGATTTGAAGTGCGCCAGGCAGCTTCCGGCCTGGAAGCAGTCGATATCTTCCAGGCCTGGCATCCGCAGCTAATCCTCATGGACGTACGTATGCCGGAAATGAGTGGGGAAGAGGCTACCCGAATTATTCGAAAACTCGCCGATGGGCGGGATGTCGTGATCTACGCACTCTCTGCCAGCGCGTTTGTCGAAGATGTCGCTGCAGCGAAAGATGCGGGAATGAACGATTTCCTTAGTAAACCGCTGAGAATCGAAGATCTGCTGAGAAAACTGCCTCAGCACCTTCCGGTCACTTATGAGTATGAAGAGAGTTCTTCTGAGGCCATTGATGAGAACGACCAACAGCTAATTGCCCAGTTGACACCCGAGTCGTTGGCCGGCCTCCCCAGCTACCTGGTGGACTCACTTGGCGAAGCCACTGCCAGTGGTGAGGTCGACCGACTCCAGGAACTGATCGCCAAGGTCGCCGAATCAGACAAGAACCTGGCCCACGCCCTGACAATCCTGGTCGATCAGTATGATTACGACCGATTGACCTCCCTCTTTGTCGGTCATGCCCAGAAGATGCCCACCGCCTAGGTCCTTTAATCAACTACTTCCGCTCGTATCGCCTGTTCTGAGATTTCCCCTCGGCCATCCACTCAAGGTCTGTCGCAAGGCGCCGTGCACGCGTCTCTTCCTGCTTGGCACCGGTGATCCAGTCGATGTACTCGCGTTTGTGGCTGGGGCTGAGAGCTTCAAATCCGAGTTTGGCCCTCTTGTTATTTCTGAACGCGGTTGCCAAAATGCCAGGGACTTCGACAATCTTTGGCTTACTTGCTTTAGGTCGCGCTTTAGCCGGTACTTTTGCCCCCTGTGCGTTTAGCTCCGCCGCCTTCTTGATCAATGCCGTCAGCACTTTGGCGCTCGGCAAATCCTTCACCGAAGTAATCCGCCCAAACTGCCCCATCGCCTTCTGGTCAGACGGAGAAAAGCTCTTCTCAACATCCACGAGCAAAGAATGCTTCCAGAACCCAAATGTCGCGTGAGCCTTAAACGCGGCCATCCCACAAAGTATCCCGTGATATGTAAAACTGGGGTGCCCCCATTTTACGTCTTCGATAACGTCTGGACAGGCCTTGTGAATCAATTGGCGAATGTGTGTCAGGATCGGCCTGGCAAATTCAGCCGATTTGGCAATGTACGTGTCAATCTGTTTGTTCTTCACTCCCATAGTAACCTCAAGCGATGTTGCATTTTTCTGATAATTTTCTCTCCGCCAGCCAACCCCTGCTCATTCCTTCGGGCTTGCGAAAAACCAGGTGTTCCCCGATGGATCCGTTATGCCGGCACCCCTCATTTTCTGGTGATCTTCTCCCCATTCCCGATCTTCCGGCGGCANNGTAAAGTGAGTCAGCATCCGGGACGTACATGAACAGCTGGGCGGTATGAACATCTCCCGCGCCGACATCGCCGATCATAAGGCGCGACTCTCCAATGCTGACTTCAATGTGAGAACCGGCTTCGTTTTGATACGTCTGGCTGGCTCCAAAAGTCGCGACTAGAAATGTAACCAACCGTTGACTGTTCTTTACCGATAGATAGGGAATTACCTGACCGAATTGCGAATTCTCTGTCGACACTCTATCCCATTCTCCTGTCTGCCCGGACTGAATTGAGCGCCCGTCCTGNNTCCAAGAGTGGACCGTCATTATCCAATTACGGCGGGCAAAAGTGATTGCCGTTGGTTGCCCAATATCCGAACTTGGACGAGACATGATCGTCAACTTGGATAAGGAGTCACTCTCGATGGCCACTAGAGAATCCGATCACTTCAAAGGCAAAGACCCGGTTGTCCAGGCGATCTATGACCGACTTCTGAAAGCTTGCAAGAAGTTTGGTCCGGTAGCCATAGAGCCGAAACTGACTTCAATCCACTTGGTCTGCCGGTACGCATTCGCCGGTGTCTACACGCGTAGCGACTATCTCCGTCTTGAAGTTCACTCGAGTAAGCCT
>PMBQ01000084.1 GCA_003152955.1 Candidatus Bathyarchaeota archaeon | reverse complement strand
AATCCACCTGGGAAGTACGACCGCAAGGTTGAAACTCAAAGGAATTGGCGGGGGTCCGCACAAGTGGTGGAGCATGTGGTTTAATTCGATAGTAACCGAGAAACCTTATCCAGGGTTTGACATCCTAGGAATCCCCAAGAAACTGGGGAGTGCCCGTAAGGGAATCTAGAGACAGGTATTGCACGGTCGTCGTCAGTTCGTGGCGTGAGCTGTGAGGTTAAGTCCTTGAACGAACGAAACCCTCGTCCTGTGTTGGATTTTCACAGGAGACTGCCCTGGCAACAGGGAGGAAGGTGGGGATGACGTCAGATCAGCGTGCCTCATACGCCTAGGGCGACACTTGTGCTACAATGGAGTGTACAGAGAGTTTTGTGCGAATGGGCGACCCGGAGCTAATCTCATCAAAACACTTCCCAATTCTAGTCTGAAACTCGACTACATGAAGCCGGAATCGCTAGTAACCGTGAATCAGCTACGTCACGGTGAATACGTTCCCGAGCCTTGCACACACCGCCCGTCAAGTTGGCCGAGTCGGTAACACCAGAAGCGTCAGGATTACCTGGCACCAAGGTGGGATCGGTAAGGAAAGCTAAGTCGTAACAAGGTATCCGTAGGGGAATCTGCGGATGGATCACCTCCTTTCTAGAGGAATCTCTAGAGTCGAATTCGTCTTTTAGACGAACTAGTTATTGCATTCTTACAACCGCCCAGTGTTTAGGGGCTTTTGCGTACAAAAAATACACCTCGTTTGAGGTGTATTTTTTGTTTCTGTGGGCATTCCTGCGTTCACTTCGAACTCTGATAGCAGGTAAGGAGCTGCGTTTTGAGTACGAAACAAGTCCCGAGCCTCTAGCTTTCCCAAAACCTACACATAAAAACCTAAATTTGAGTTCCTGGAACAATCCAGTTCGCAACAATAGACAATCCCCAAAAGCTGATAAGCCATAATGGCTTCACGGGAAAACGACGGTCAACCTGTTTGAATGTTATTTTGGTAGAAACCCGGAGTTGATGGGGGGTTGAGGTGAGCTNNGTCTATACCCAGGGTCGTCAGCAATGATAGTTCGAAGCTGTGTCTCCAATTCAACACTAATTAGGCTCCCCAGCACGACACTGTGGACGGTTGGGTAAGGCAGTTCGAATAAGTGGAGGTCGTATCGCAATTTATCCACAACGCGTTGAGCTCCGGCCAGTCTTCGCACGTATCGCCATTCTTTTTCGTACGCCCAATCATCCAGTTTGCTGAAGAACAGTGCCTGATCGTTAGGCTCGCCGTTGTGCCTCGCTTTAAGGGACAGCTTGGCAGGTGAATATGCCATTTTCTGAAGCGGAGTCGCACGGGAGTTCCAATCGGCTGCTCGGAAAAAATCTGTATCAGTGTCAACGCCAAGAACGAAGCCACGATAGCCATCAGAATAGTGCGCCTACATTAGGTTCACTAATGGGTCTTCTGATAATGAGAGCACGCCGAACTTCTCTTTTATCTTGCAAGAAATCACTCGGGAAATCCTTGAGGTTATTTTTGAATACAGTTGTCGCTTCTTCTCAATCCGTCAAATCCATTCAGCCTGTAGTTCCGGCATATGAGGCCTGACGGATTCCATACTCTGACTCACAAACGTCTCCCGGTCAACAGCGCCCCGGTCAAGCGGTAATAGTTTGTTGAAGCTTTCGGCGAAATACTGGGCTAGCCAATCCTCAAACGGTGTTCCCATTAGGAGTGGCATCACTTTAGAATTGACTAGGTCGTTGGCGAAGGCTCCGGTCACTTCGGGAGCCCCCTCATGCGGGTCATTTAGTTCGGCCAACTGTGAGAACCGGATGATCCGCTCCTGAAGTACATCCACGCGACTTGGATTTAGATATTTATATAGAACCATGCCTAGTTTCACAGTACCGCATAGTATAGATTGAGCTCTTGTGATAACAAAAGTGCTTCACCTCTATGACCAGTGCAGGTTTCAGGTGGATTGGCCTCAATATCATTCGCTGACGTAAGAATGGCCAACCGTGTCTTCGAAGACCAGGAATACCGCAGTCCAGTTCAACCAGTTGATTTTACGCTCTAGCCCGTCTTCCGCAGTTACAGGCCGGTAAAAAGGTCAAAAGAAAATTCACGAGTTCGTGACAACGCAGGTGTACCAAACAGGCGAACCTGGCGCGTTGAAAAACTCAATGTAGTGACACAGTCCTGATTTTCAGTTTTGTCCAGAATGGATACATGTACTTGCGGCGGGTAGGTCGAAGCGGATCGGGATCGAACAAGCGCCATTGGGCGATTGTCGAGTCTCGTCGTACGGCTCGAGGTCCACGCCAGCAAGTGGTTGCGTATTTGGGCGACGTTTCCGATGAACTAGCGCTCGGCGTCGAAGACGCGGCAAGCGGGAATCCTCGTCAGGGCGAGCTGTTCCACCCCGTGCAACCGGATTGGGTTGAGATCGATACACGCCGCGTGCGAGTCGAGCATGCACGATCATTCGGTGGATCGTGGCTCGCTTTGAAGCTTCTCTCCGAATTGGGTTTGGACAAGTTTCTTGAGTCGAAGATGGATCAAGGTCGAGCCGAAGTCCCTTGGAACTTGACCGCTCAGATTCTGGTTGTCCAGCGTCTGCTGTGTCCATCCAGCGAACTCTCCATAGCCGAAGGCGGCTTCGAGAAGACGGCTCTTTCGGAGCTTCTGGGGGTTCCGGTGGAACGGGTCAACGACGACCGGCTATACCGCGGTCTGGACCGCTTGCTGGATCACAAAGTAGCGCTGGAAAAGCATCTGAAAGAGAGTCTGGGAGAGTTGTTCGGTCTCAGCTATGATCTGCTGCTGTATGACATCACGAGCACGTTCTTTGAGGGCAAAGCGGAGAAGAACCCTCTGGCTCAACGAGGATACAGCCGGGATAACCGGGGAGATTGCAAGCAGGTCACCATCGCTTTGGTGGTGAGCCGAGAAGGCCTTCCTCTGGGCTACGAAGTGTTCGCAGGAAACCGAGCCGACGTGACCAGCGTGGAGCAGATCGTTGAAACGATCGAGGGCCGGTATGGAAAGGCAGACCGCGTGTGGGCGATGGACCGAGGGATGGTGAGCGAGGACAACATCGAGTTCCTCAAAAAGGGCTCTCGCCGCTACATTTTGGGAACTCCCAAGTCGCACCTGAAGGCTTATGAACGCGAGCTTTCAGAAGGCGGTTGGGACGAGATTCGCGAAGGCCTCGAAGTCAAGAAGTGTGCTTCTGTTGATGGCGACGAGACGTTCATTCTTTGCCGGAGCGCCGACCGAAGATTCAAAGACAAGGCGATCCACGACCGTTTTGAATCGGGTATCGAAAAGGGCTTAACCCAGCTTTCGGAAAGCTGTTCCAAACGGAAACTGAAAGTCAACGACGTCGAAAGACGGATTGGCCGGCTCTTCGGCAAGAACACGCGTGCGGAGCGCCTCTTCAGCGTCGAGACCACCGTTCGTAGCGATGGCGGAACCGATGTGCAATGGTCGAGGAAAGAAGACGTTCGGGCCTGGTCGGAACTCAGCCAGGGTTGTTACATGCTTCGCAC
>PMBQ01000269.1:2516-2640 GCA_003152955.1 Candidatus Bathyarchaeota archaeon | reverse complement strand
TGCCAGTCAGCAGAAAATTGTCCAGCGCCTCTCTTCTCACTGTCCTCAAGAAACCGTTCCATTCGTCGTATATGTTGAAATGAACCCGCTGCTTCCCCACTCTCCGCAGCAGGATGTCGTTTTC
>PMBQ01000269.1:0-2496 GCA_003152955.1 Candidatus Bathyarchaeota archaeon | reverse complement strand
CAAACGTCAGATGGAATAAGTCCCCCTACGGGATGGAATATTGAAGAGAGACAACAGACTTGCTTGTCAAAACTGGAATCCCGATATTCGCTTATCGCGATTCGCGATATGCGATAAGGAATCCGCCAATGAAGAAGCATAGCGGGATGCGTCCGCAGGACATCGTCGTCCTGCTCAAAATGAGTGCCCTAGGTGAAAGCCCCTGGCGAATTATCGACCTTGCCACTTCACTGGAAATCAGCCAGTCCGAGATTTCCGAGTCGCTGAACAGAAGCAGAATCGCCGGACTGCTAGATCTGTCCAAGCGAGGCATACACAAGGCCGCACTGACCGAATTTCTTCTGCACGGGTTAAAGTATGTCTTTCCTGAGCAGCCTGGTCCATTGGTGAGGGGGATGCCGACAGCCCATTCGGCTCCTCCGCTCTCGAAGAGGATCCTTGCCAATGGTGAGGCCCTCGTCTGGCCGGACCCGGAGGGAACCCTTCGCGGACAATCAATCCGGCCCCTCTATGCTACAGTCCCAAGCGCAGCAAGAAACGACCAGAAACTTTACGAACTCCTTGCCCTCGTCGACGCCATTCGGGTAGGCAAGGCACGTGAACGGAAACTCGCCGAAGAAGAACTGGGAAAGCGCCTGGCACTCAAATGACACACAATATCGAAATGCTGGAGACTGTTGCAGAAGGACTGGACTATCTCTTGGAAGATGTGGTCTTTGTCGGCGGAGCCACTGTTGCCACATACGCAACCGACCCTGCAGCACCGCAACCAAGACCAACGAACGACGTCGATCTTGTTTTTGAGATTACTTCGCGACTGGAGTACAGCCGCCTCGAGGAGAAACTCAGAGCCTTGAGATCGGTATTTTGTCCTGTGCAAAAGGACAGGACAAAATTGCCGAAATGATCAAATCTCTCCTCTCGTTTTGTCTCTCACTCTTCAAATCACAAACACAACTCCAGTTCGAGATCCTGTTTCTTAGAAGACTGATTCGTGATGCAAAATCAACGAATCTGAATACCTTTGGGCACTTTGGGATGCCACCTCTGTTAGCAAAGTTAGCAGACTGTTAGCGGAGGATTTATATTTGTTGGTAACATAAAAACTTTTCGCAAGCAATCATCTTTAGATTCAGCATGCACCGAATTTGTCACTCAGAAAACCTTCTTACCCTCGCACAAATTGATGAGCGCGGGAAAAGCATAAACCTGCGGCCGCCTTCCGCTCCCCTCACGAATAGTCTTCAGTATCCCCGCAGACTTGAGCTTGTTCAGAATGCTCATGATCACAGGTTTGGTCGGTAGCCCTTTCTTCCCCATCAGGGCCGAAGCGGCAAATATAGGTTTGCGAAACAAATGATCGAGGATTGGAATTGCGTACTGAGAGCGGGCTATTTCAATGACTCGAATCTTGAGGTCATCATAGAGCTTTATGATTCGAGTAGCCTTTTGGGCATCGCCTGTTGCCTGTTCAGCTAGCGCTTTGAGAAAGAACTCGATCCACTTGTCCCAAGCTTCTTCGTCAGACTGAAGAGCACGCAGAAGACGATAGTACTCCCCTCTCTTTGACTCGAGATACCCCGACAGGTACATCATCGGCCGGGAAAGCAATCCTTTCTCGAAAAGGTAGATTGGCACAAGCATTCGACCCAGCCTTCCGTTTCCATCAAGAAACGGGTGGATGATTTCGAATTGCCCGTGAAGCACAGCAAGCTGCACCAGGTGATCAGGACATTCCAGATGGTAGTATTTCTCCCAGTTNNGGAGACGGTGGCACAAAGGTAGCCTGGTCAATAGGTGTTCCGTGAGCCCCTATCCAATTTTGGATTCTTCTGAAGTTCCCACGATCTTTGTCCCGCCCACGCACGCTGTCCAGCAGGATGCTGTGCAGCTTCTTCAGCATATTGAGATTGAATGGCCGTGTCTTCAATTCTCCCTCTGCCGACTTTAGCGCCTTCCGATAGTTNNAGGATCTCCTGAATATCAAGTTGACGGGCTTCTCCCGTGGGAATTTCGCCTGCCTCAAATTTGAGGACGTCGCTCAAGGAAGCCTGGGTTCCTTCGATTTTTGAAGAGAGTACCGCCTCCTGCGTTGTCATCGGAGAAAGGAGAAGCTCAGGATTGAGCAAGCCCCTAAGCACGCCATCGTAAAAGGCCAGAGACCGATTGGCCTTGCCCAGCAGCGGAATAAGGGGCTCCCAGGCGATCTTATCCAGGGGGAGTTTGTGTGGTATGANNACTTTACACAAATATCGTTGTTTAAATCCTGCTTTACACAAACTGTGAGCAGAAACGGCCGGTCTGGCTAAGGAGACAGGCATACCCGGAGAACTCTCAAAGATGACATGTGCACGTCTTAGACACGTTCGAAAGACGTGTCTACTCCAGGGACGGGATCATATACTCAATTGTATGCCTTCATCGGAGGGAAATTGCAGAGTACGAGTGCACTCGGGGCGATTCGAACGCCCGGCCTGCGGTTTAGGAATACGCACG
>PMBQ01000320.1 GCA_003152955.1 Candidatus Bathyarchaeota archaeon | reverse complement strand
ATTCGCCGACAGACAATCCCGATCCGCTACTGTCGCTGAGATTGGCATCTCGTGGTTCGTATATCTCGATGATTAAGCCATCTGCACCTGCAGCAAGAGCGGCTTTAGAGGCCGCACCAAGGAATGCAGATCGCCCTTCAGTAGCGAGGCTCGAGTTTACCAATACCGGCAAATGACTAAGTTCCTTTATCATTGATATAGAATTCACATCTAAAGCATTGTGTGAATCAAAAGTTCTGATCCCACATTCACAGAGCACGACTTGTGGATTGCCTTCTGCCATTATACGGTGAGCCATCAACAACCACTCTTCAATCTTAGCATCCAATCCCCTCTCCAAAACCACAGGGTTCTTGGACTGACCGACTCGTTGAATTAAATCTGGGTTGTCCATGTTCCGTATGTTAACCAAGAGAAAACCTGCGTGAGGCTCCACTAGATCAACCTGCTTCGGCGAAACAACGTCAGCAATGAGTGCCAAGCCTGTTTCTTTTGCAATCTCGGAAAAGGACTGAATCTCAGATTTGGAAAACCCATTAAAAGAAGGATCGCTAGTACCGCCAACCTTTAGAGCTGCCCCCCCAACATTCTTAAAAGTTCGAGCCATTTGTGAGAGACGATTTTTGTCCGAAATATAGCCTGTTGCACCAATCAAGACGATCTTACTGCCACCGATCTCAAGGTCATTTGCTTTGATCACTGAATCCATGTGTTTAAAGGTTCTACTTGCCAACTTAAAAGGATGAGTGATTAGCGTAACCCTTTCAACTCCAGGCAGTGAATCAATTGGCAAACTGCGCAAAGGTGTTACATCGTCCAATACGCCAATCATAGAATGACGCTCGCTTCTGAGAATATCTACTCTCAAACCGCGGCTAGTCACATAAGTTACCACCTTTTCTATTTGCGTCTCAGTAGCGTCGGCTCGCATGACAATCAGCATGTTATCCTCCTAATTTAGTGATGCTATAAAACAGGAACGAGGGCCGCTCTTTTACACATGCAAACAAAGTACTACACGGCATTTCAAGAACAATTTTCAGAGGTCGTGCCTCCGTTGCGCCCAAACGAAAGTTGTTAGGTTCTCTCTACCCATATCCTGCAGATCTGTCGCGTGTATTTTCAAATTATACAAGTCCGCACAGACTTTTGGGGCCAGTACTGCGGTCGTTGCCGGCAGTTTGCTCTCTGCTATATGTTGTGCACAAAGAGCTTGATCGATTAATTCACCTTTGCCACTGATTAGGCGTAAGTTAGGGAATCGATTTCTTAAGCTACTTTCACATTGCGCGAGCGCCTGTGGATGGGAAATCAGCGTGTCAATCTTCTGAAAATCCATCTTGGGGTGATGCATAATGCAATGGCTAATCACAATGCTAAAATAGTCCAAAATGTCACAATTATACTGGCTGAGAGCATCTATGGTTTCCATTACGGTACCGCCCTTGGAGTTGTGTAACGCAAACACGCCTCGATCAATTTCGCCGCGATGCAAAGCGGTCAATACACTCAAAGATGTATACAGAAACTCAATACGGTAATTTGTGATTCCATGCGAACTACAATAGTGATGACAGGCTTCCTGATTGAAACTCCCTCGCCCCCCTTGAATTCCAACAATTAATTCGCCTGGCGAAACACTCTCAGGCAGAAGGCGACGATACACTCGGTTGAGGGCGCTTTCGAGCCGAAGGCGCATTTCCTTCGTATACGGGTTATAGTTTTGAAGATCGTGGAAAAGTTCCCATGTGTCATTACATGTTTGCTCGATTACCGATAGTAGGATTTTGAAGCCAGTTGTATCAATCGGTGTGGACTCCACTCCCATTTCATGTAGCACTCGCCCAATGTAATGTGCCACACCTTGACTATTGGCGGCTAGTTGATCATGTTCGTCGGGTGGCAGTTCTACTACTCTTAGTCCTATTTGCTCGAAATAGCTATGCCAGTTTCGATAAGCGTCTGACGAAACAGACAGTGGCCACATTACAATCGGCAGGCCTTGTAACCCACGTGCTCCACTGTCAGGCCCGAACATCGGGTGTGTGGCAATCAGATCGACCTCATTCAGATCGCCAAGATAGTGCTGCAAGATGCTTGTGGAATAAAGTTTTACGGAACAAGTGTCGAATACAATGGTGCCCGGCCTTATATAATGCCGAATCGTGCTTACAACAGAATCGATTTGAGAAATGGGCACGCATAGGAATATATTGTCGGCCTTGGCGCAGACCTCAGGTAGGCTACCATACTTTACACCTTTCCCGATAGCAACTTGCTTGAGATCCTCTTTGTCGCTTACCCAAATCTCATAGTCGCGGCTCTAACTGTCGGCCCAAAACTGACCAAAGCGACCATAGCCAACAACGCCAACGGTTTGTGTGTTCACGCTGATACCCTTTTCCAGCTTAAGTGTTTATACTACCGGGCTATTCTGCAGGACTGCGATATGGTCGGAAGTTATAAACACCATAAACTCACTTCTTACAGATAGCCAGGAAATTCNNGTCTGTAACATGTCAGCAGTCATTAAGTTAGGTGAACGCTGTGCAGTCATTTCTAATATCTTGGCAGCATGACCAGGAAAAATGTCAGGGTGATATTGAACCCCCCAGATGGGTCTGCCTTCAATCCTGAATGCCTGTACTTGGCAATACTTAGAATGTGCCAGCACAACTGCATTGGGTGGAAGTGTAGACACTTCATCAAAATGATAGTGGAAGGTCTCATATGATGCAGAACAGCCATTGAATAGCAGATCGGATTTTCCTGCATCGGTTAGGGAAACCTGGCTCCACCCGATTTCTGGGACTACAGCTTTCGAAACCTGACCGCCCAAGGCGTGGATGATAAGCTGATGACCCAAGCATATTCCCAAAATGGGAATTCCTGCTTTGATAACGTGATCGAAGTATTCAACTTCTCTAGTCAAAAAGGGATATTTAGGATTGCCTATATCGGCCACACCCATTGGCCCGCCAGCCGGAATGACGCCCAGTAGACTTCCAACTTCTGGAAGGGATTCGTTCTGATATATCCGACATAATTCAAATTCTATTTTCAACGTTTCAAAAAGTGTAATAACGCCATCTGCGCGCTCTGGAGCATGCTCAATAATTAAAAGTCTTAACATAGATATTCCTCCAGGTTGGTTTCTTCTCCAAGACGAGGTTCAGAGGACACTTACAGATTCCAGTTCCAAACTCTTCCAGTTAACCTTTCATACTCGGCTTGATATGATTGACCGGATCGTAATTCTATAGTTATCTTGCTGCCAGATATACCTTGGCGAATCTTCCGGTACTCATTGCGCGGATCCGACACGACAAAAGGCGCAATCTTGTCCCAATCAACCGTGATCCCCAATCCCACTCCTCGAAATGGAACAAACGTTTGAGTCAAGTCATTGAACTGGAAAGACTCTTGAATCAAATGCTTTTCGTTTTGGAACCAATCGGTCGAAGGCTCCCATCCATCTCCTGGTTTGTCTGCGCTCTGAAGCACAGCTGCGCATTGCTGGTCATAAACACGTCCGATTGCAGTAGGGAAAGTTCCCCCCACCAAACTGGATGCTTTGTTGTGATGAGCCTCTATTGCCGCCTCAATCTCTTTCGCAACCCAAATACCCCCAAGACGCTGGACTTTGAAGTTAAGCGAAATCCCGTGTTGCGTGCATGTTAGAGCGTCGGCGGCAGAGAGAAACACTTCATCAGCAACTACATCAACATTAGCTGACGTGCGTTGCTTCAATCGGTTAAGTGCATCTATTAGTCCTGAGATTCCATTGCCCTTGGACGTAGGCTGTTCCCAGAATATACNNAAAATTTATCAGTTGCATAGACGGCGTTAAAGTCTAATGCCCACTTTACTTGACTCTCGCCTAGCGATTGGCGGCCTAGTGACACCAGTACCTCGGCATCAGTTTCGATTCCCATACCCATTTTGAGTTTGGGAACGAAGCCGTGGTTTAGCTTATCTTGGATGGTTCTCATCAAACTAACTGCATCTTGTTGGTGTGAAATACTGCAAAGGGCTCTTCCACCTGCGCGTCGTTGGCCGTACATGTCGAGAATAGATTGGTTGTGAGCCTGTCCATAGGCATCATCTAGTTCCATATTCAACGCAGCAAAGGCGGCCGGGAACTGAAGAAGCTGGTTTCCAATTGATTCATCCCTTAGCAAAGTTGTACGTTCCAGCGGCCTATTCACAATGTCAAGCCCGCTCAACGCATAGAAGATATCCCATGCATCATACGATACGAATGGAAAATCGATGCTAGCCTCGCCAATCCCCCGTACAACGGAAGTTCCATCTGTGGCTGAGATTGTAAACACGACTCGTGGTAGGTGTTCAAGAACACCAAATCCTAGAGGGAACGGAGACTCCAAGTTGATGCCGAGTAGAAATGTTTTGCTCTCTGT
>PMBQ01000328.1 GCA_003152955.1 Candidatus Bathyarchaeota archaeon | reverse complement strand
TGAAGTTCGAACCGATCGAGAGCGCTTACACTGAAATAAGGTGCGTTCGGGCTGAGGCTGGGCGTGCAGTCTTCATAGCTGGGTCTCCGACCGTTCCCGAGTCTATTTTGGAATTCGACATCACAACACGAGAGTTCAACGTCCTCCGCCGTTTTCAATCCGAGGCGATCGATCTGGAGTACGTATCGACGCCGCAAGCGATCGAGTTTCCAACTTCAAACAATTTGAAGGCACACGCATTCTATTACCCACCAAGGACCCGCGACTTCACAGCTCTTCAGGATGAGCGTCCTCCTCTGATTGTCATATCCCATGGTGGTCCTACTTCAGAAACAGTGACAACGCTAAGGTTGGCGGTTCAATTCTGGACGACAAGAGGATTCGCCGTGGTTGACGTCAACTATGGTGGGAGTAGCGGGTATGGTCGTGAGTATCGTCAGCGTTTGAATGGGCAGTGGGGTGTGGTTGATGTTGACGATTGCGTTAATGCTGCAAACTATTTGGTCAAGGCTGGTTTGGCTGACGGTAAGCGGCTTGCAATTCGGGGAGGCAGCGCCGGGGGTTATACAACACTTTGCGCTTTGACATTTAGGAATCTCTTCAAGGCCGGGGCCAGCTATTATGGTGTTAGTGATCTAGAGGTCCTTGACAGGGAGACTCACAAATTCGAATCACACTATAACGTGAAACTTATTGGTCCTTACCCGGAGCAGCGTGATCTATACTATGAAAGGTCACCGATCCACTTTGCGGGCCGCATATCCTGCCCGATGATCATATTTCAAGGACTCGAAGACAAGATCGTTACACCTAGCCAAGCAGAGCTGATAGTACAGGCTTTGCGTGCGAAAGGATTGCCATACGCGTATCTCCCCTTCGAAGGTGAACAGCACGGTTTCAGACGCAAAGAGAACATCAAGCGTTCCCTCGAGGCTGAGCTATACTTCTATTCGAAGGTATTCGGGTTCGAACTTGCAGATCACGTGGAGCCCATCAAAATAGAGAATCTCAGAGCGTGACTCAGATCAGCTCTGTGCACACGGCTAGACTAACACAAGCCAATGTGTTACATTCTGTCCCACCAAACGTGTTTCGGAACGTAGCCCCAACAAGGGCGATAGCGATTGCGAAACCTGACCGGGATCTGCTGAGTAAAGAGAGTCACTATTATCGTTGCAAAAGTCACAAATCTGATCGAGGGCAATGAGGCTTCGGTTACAATGGATAATGATCAAGAGATTCTGGAAGAGTTAAGGAAGATTCGAGAGGCAGTTACTCCGAAGCCTACGCCGCCGGCTGCGAAGCCGCAGGGTCTCTGGGCTGAATTCACGGAGTTCATTGGCAAAGCAGGAGTGATAGGATTAGCTGTAGGCTTCATCATGGGCACGTACATTGGAAAAATAGTTTCAGCATTCGTTCAAGACATCATAATGCCCATTCCGGGCGCCTTGATACCCGGTGGCGATTGGAGGAAAGCTGTCTTCAACCTCCCTATTGGGCAGGGAATGAACTTTGCAGTAGGTGATTTTGTGGGTGTTGTGGTGGATTTTCTCATTGTCGCCACAGTAATTTTCCTGATTGTCAAATATACTGCTAAGATCGGTCACAAGTAGCCCGATCGGAACAAGCCATCACCGCGCGCCTCGCGGAACTGGATATTTCACGTAACGCACGTGAGCGCTAGCGCGCAAAAGCAGGACATACAACCCTGTTCACATTTGAAAGTCCGCACCGCGAGATCCACACGCATCAATGGCTCCGCATTGAATGCGAACTGCTTTAGAACCAATTCTCCTGCTAGGTGGCTGTTTCCACCTTCTTAGAGAGCCCTGAAGAGCTGGTTGTGCGATTTGTGAGATTCATTCGTGGCTAGGCGTTCTGCCAGAGCCCGACTACGTTTCCTTCGCTGTCCTTGAAGTAGGCGGCGAAACCCATGTCGCCAACTGGCATTTTCGGTCTGACAATTTTCCCGCCGTTCTTCTCAATCATTGTGGCCGCTTGGTCAATGTCTTTGACGTTTATTGTAACGACGATAGATTTGACTGGGTCTTGTCGTTCCAGCATTCCGCCGTTTATGGCTCCTGGTTCCTTTGGCATTCCGTTTTCATTTGATTCAGCAGTGCCGACCATAACGTATTCCATCTCCGGCATTTCGTTCATGTTCCAGCCGAACACGGTATTGTAGAATTTCTTTGCTCGCGCCAAATTGTCAGCAGGTATTTCGAAGTGTACAACGCTGTCCATAGCATTACACCATGAGATAATTACGTATGTCATAGTCGCTTATTAAACATACTTGGTTTCCTTAAGAATCCACAAAAAATGTGTGCGTTGCTTTTCAAGAGCTTCCGCTTCCTATTCCAATAATCCCGTTTGGTTTCCGATACAAACCCTTGCGCGATTATCTGCGACAGTGGGGAAGACTTTGAGATGTGTGCAGACAGGATTTGCGTCTCGGCACCATCGAACCCGTAGACATTGACGGGGGCTTACAGTGCCTCACTTGGTTCCGTAGATAATGCCTATTCTCCCTAGCATGAACGGAAGCTTCAACGCTTTCGGTATGAATTCCGATCCACTTGTATTCACAAACGCCACCTCTTTCATACCCCAGGTCTTTGCAGTCGCGACCAGATCATCGACCTCACCGAACTGTCCTCTTAGAAGGAATAGATCCTGAAAAGCGAATGCACCCCCTTTCTTGACCACTCTCAACGCTTCCTTGATAACGTCCGTCTTGTCCTTGACACCTCCCACCTCGTGAAACACGAGGTTGCTGACCGCTGCATCGAAGCATTCATCTTCAAACGGCAAGACAGACGCACTTCCTTTTTGGAAGGTCATACGACTGGCTACATCTTCAATTCCTGCATTCTCACAGATCGCTTTCGAATATTCCCACGTGCCGCCCCAGTAGTCGATTCCCGTCACGTGAGCTTTGGGATATCGCTTTGCCACTTCGATTGCCAATGGGGCGTTCCCGCACCCGATGTCTAGCATACTGCCCTCCCCTTCCCAGCTCAAGTAGTCAATCACTAGATTGCGAATCCTGGCCTGTAGATTTCCTCCGCGCTGTGACAACTTGCGGCGCGCATAAGCGAAATAGCTGAACGCCAAGCCAAAAGGTATCGCTCCTATGACGAATATCGGGAATACTATTGATAACCCAAGAAATGGAATTGTCATCGCGGCTGAGCCGTAGATCAGTTTGGTGGATACCCAATTCCCGTAATCGGGCGTCACCGCTCTCCGTTCATTCATTGTGAATCAATTCCACATCGCCCACATGCTCTGGGTGTTCTTTCTTTTCTCTTTCATGTGCGCGCTCATTGGACGCTTAGTCGTATCGGTATTCCATGTCCCTCGCGACATCGGAAGCCACCTGTTCGCCGTGAAGTTCACGTACGATTTCTAGTGCGAGGTCTATTCCAGCACTGATTCCAGCTGAGGTAGCGACGTTTCCATCTCGCACAAATCGTACTCNNCATGCACTTTTGGGTACTGACGTAGTATAGCAAGAGCAGACCAATGAGTGGTGGCTGTCTTACCGTCGAGAATTCCAGCTTCGGCTAGCACTAGGGCGCCAGTGCAAACGCTGGCAATCCTCGCTCGCGTGGCGTGGGCCTTTGCAAATGCTATACTCTCTTTGTCGTATCGCACCTGTTCGCGCGCCCCTTTCCCACCCGGAACAATCAGCAGGTCAAAGTCAGGAGAGTTAGCGAAGCTGCAGTCTGGTTGAACTTTCAGTCCGTAACGTCCATGAATTTGCTTCCCATCTTTTGACAGGGTGACAATGTCGATTCCGCCTTTCAGTCTAGACGCAACTCCAAAGACCTCCATAGGACCCACGAAGTCTAACTCCTCCGCTTCGTTGAATAGCAGAATTCCAATTCGCAATCTAAACGCCTTCAGATTCGGGTCGACGACCTATTAAATGGGCCAATACTAGTTCTACGCTCTCGTTCAGAGAGCAAGCGATTATGTTGTCGCAGAGTGAATTTGAATTGCATCGGAAGATCGCTCGTGAATGTTTCAATGAGACTTGGAATTACCTAGACAAGAGAGCTAGAGACTCGCGTGAAGAGCAGACGATGCTGCATTTGGCGCACGCGTCGCGTTATCACCGGAGTTACGTCGGGAATGCCCAGAATTTCGCTATCGGTGACTGGCAGATCTCCCGTGTGTACGCTGCCATTAACCAACCCCACCTCGCTCTCAATTTCGCCAAATCCGCGCTCGCAATATGCGAGAAAGACAACTTGCAAAAAGTGATTATTTCAGCTTACGAGGGAACGGCGAGAGCATACGCAGTAGCCAAAGATCAGCAATCTGCCAAGAACTACATTAACAAAGCGCGCGAACAACTGGCCAGATTAACTGCAGACGATGAAGACAAGAAGGTATACTCAGAACAAATGCGTGAAACTGAAGAATTGATAGACCAATAACTCAATGGATGTCATACGAGTCCTATTCGTGAGGAAGAATCGTGTCGAAAAATAAGCAGACTGGATTTTCAACAAAAGCCGTGAGAGCTGGAGAAAGGACGGATCCGGAGACCGGGTCCGTGGTTACTCCGATCTACGAGACATCCGTGTTCGCTTTTGCTAGTACACAGCAGCTTGTTGATGCTGTTACCGAGAAGAACAGCCGTGATGTCTACACAAGATGGAGCAACCCAACAATCACAGCCGCTGAAACGAAGATTGCTGAACTAGAAGCCGCGGAAGACTGCGCGGTATTCTCCTCTGGGATGGCGGCTATCTCAACTGCCATCATCAACCTGGTCTCTCCAGGCGATCACATTGTATCAGTCCGTGACCTCTATGGTGGAACAGTGGGTCTCTTCTCGGATCTAATGACCAGATTCAAGGTACGAACTACCTTCGTTGAATCGACGAATATCAGTGAGATTGAATCTGCAGTAAAGAGCGACACAAAAGTCCTCTTCTTAGAGACGCCGACAAATCCAACTCTCAAACTTGTGGATCTCGCAAAGGCTGCGGAAATAGCAGGAGAGAAGGGCGCAAAGGTTCTAGTGGACAATACGTTAGCATCTCCGTACAATCAACAACCGTTGCACTTCGGTTGCAGTGCAACCATACATAGCGCCACTAAATATCTGGCGGGACATAACGATGTGACCGCTGGAGCGATAGCTGGACCGAAAGAACTCATCGGGCCGATGAAGAAGCTTCGCAGAACTCTGGGAGGGGTACTTGACCCTCATGCCGCTTGGTTGCTTCTTAGAGGAATGAAGACCCTAGCAGTCAGAATGGAGAAACAGAACGCAAACGGCCAGGAGG
>PMBQ01000079.1 GCA_003152955.1 Candidatus Bathyarchaeota archaeon | reverse complement strand
TCTGCGATCATCCAGAGAAAGTCCTCGAGAGCGTCTTCAGTATCATACATATAAGTTGCCTTCGGACTGTACCAAGCATAGAATACCGTTATTCGCCGGCTGGCCAATTTGGCCTTTATGAAGCTTAGCCGTTCCTTCATATAGTTATCCCATTCAGTCTCATTCCGTACTTTCTCCTTCCTCGGGCGTCTGGTCTCGAACCGCATCCGGCGACGGCGACACGACAATCACTGCATGTCGTTCGGATTTGATGCCGCCTATATCCCAGCGATCTCAGGCACAGCCTCGTGCCGAAACTGGTGCTGCCCACCGAGCAGCAGAATCGAGCCGCGAGGCTACTTTTTTTCAATTTGAGGGATCCGGCTGCCAGCCAAGGTACCCCAGCAGCTCCTCATGCGAGTAGGTTCTTCGAGGCACAGGACCGTTTGGTCCCCTTTCTAGCGGCTGAGTTTGGATGACGGATTCAGCAGCGTCGGTGATTCGGAAAGGCACAAATCAAGGAAGAACAAGGCATGATACGCTTGAGACCAGTATGGCCTGGGCAAAGAACCATCGGTCCACAACTCTTCCGAGCACGAGCGTTTCCATGTTGATTCCTTTGCCGGTCTGGTGAGCCGGCTCCAAATCCGCATCAGCTCTCTTCCTTATGCCGACTGACGCTGACGTCTCCGAGCCAAATGGTTTCCGCTACGGACGCACAAATCCAGCTTCTCACGAATGCTGATGAAACCTTTTATGGACAATATCCAGCTAACAGAGAGTTGAGCTGCGCCGCCGAATCAGACCCCTTGAACCATGGCAATTGACGCCCATCCGATGCAGAACCCGACTTAGGCGTCTGCTCAAACGATCTGTTCTGTGCCTTGCCTTCTATTACTGGCGCTTTACTCCCACATAGCATTTGTCTTGTTTCAGCAAAACAACAGCGATTCGCCAGCCCGAAAGGCTACTCCGTCAGTTAGCTATCCTGCCGCCGCGATTGCGTCTCGAATCATTTTGATCCTTTTTCGTGGAGAGGGCTTCGCCATAGGCATTCTTGTCTTCATCAAGTTTTCAAGAAAGCGGGAAGCAGAGCTGCAGTCAGCCTCATTCTCTATTTCGAATCGAAGGGCGTAGCCTCCTGAATATTTTTTTCCATCCGCAAGCTCCGGAAACGACGCTTCTAGTTCTGTGTTCTTCAAGAAATCTTCCCTCTCTATATCTCTCACAGTGAGGCTGATTTCGATTCCCTCGTCGAACGCAATCAGATAGTACATTGGCTTGTATGCATCATGCACCTTTAGGATCCAGCCGTTACCACGATTGAATTGCCATTGCCTTCTACAATTGCCGGATGCGCCTACAATCCTTCTATAGAAATGAATCGCTTTTCCCAACTGTTTCTCAAGAAGATAGTCAGTAGGTTCAGTTTCTGAGTCAGTAAACAAACGCTTCTTCATTCTGCCTCTTTCAACAACGCCCTCTTTTGATTGAAAAGCGCCAAGCTTCACCAACGATACTTCATTGTCGACTAAAACTGTCACAAAGATCGTGTTTTGGCCGCCGATTTGCGGATTGCTTTGAAGAAGTTGGCTGTATCCCAGACAGGTCACTGCATTTCAAAGCACATAACATAGAGTTGAGTTGCCGCCCAGTTACGCACCCGCACTCTCTTGGCGACGAAAGCCCGCCACTGCTCTGAGCCTTCACCAGGCGGAGCTGCTCAAACGATTTGTTAGGCTGAGCTCTTTCTCTCAAAGAAGACTACCTGCCTCGTGGCCGAGCACGGCCTAGACCAGATTGCCATAGAACACATGCCAACCGCTTGGCGCTCGAGCTGGTCAACAGGAACGACGAATAGAATAGAATTGCAGCGATTCCAGCTGATAGCGGTTGCTTCACTTCAAAGGGGCTGGTCACTCTTGAGACGGCGGGGACGTGAACCAGGAGCGCTGAAAAGAGTTTGGTTCGACCGGCGGAGGATTTCGCGTACGATTAGAGCAGTTGCTTCGCTGAGGTCACTGTTACTTCCAAGACCCTGGTCAGAAAGGTGAATTTCCCCTTCATCATATCGAAATCTGAACCCGAGGCAAGATATTTTGCATTGCCTTCGACCGCGAAACCTGTGCCTTGGTAGTCTTTATAACCTGCAACTTCTCTGCTACCCAAGGCCACCTTCACTTTTCCCGTCTGACTTACATTCTTTTCGGTCCGATTCAATCCAGCCGCTGGGATCAACATCCGTCCATCCGTTGTGACGACGACGAAAGAATTCCAGGTATTCGCCACGTGGGGCTCATCACCAACACCCCAGGACACGATTGAGACCACGCCTTCATGCTTCAACACGTCATGGAACTTTTCAGGTAGATTCAAGTGGCTCCTCCCTGTATACGATTGCAAAATGACTGATCGGACAAGTTATCGCCTGCCGTAAGAATCTACAACTGGCTGTCCATCCGTCAAGGGACATTGGCAGGCGACTCTTCTTCAGCCGACCGCATGTGCCGATCCTCTGATTGCCTGTGGACTCTACCAAGACTATGCTTAGATCAGCCAAGGTTCAAGCGTGAAGTGCAATTATCTTGTGCAGGCACTTCATACCTTCAAGTCTTGTACCCGTGGCGTTTTCGAGGTCTTGAGTTCAATTTGAATGCGATACGGTC
>PMBQ01000299.1 GCA_003152955.1 Candidatus Bathyarchaeota archaeon | reverse complement strand
GCATCTCAAGATCGGAAACGAAGCCGTAGCATTCAAACTGTCTGGTGTGGACGGTAAAGAACACTCCTTCGACGAATACAAGGACAAGAATGCTGTTGTGGTGATCTTCAGTTGCAACCACTGTCCATATGTCCGAGCGTGGGAAGATCGCATGGTCCAGATACAGGCGGACTACGCGAGCAAGGGGGTGCAGCTCATAGCAATCAACGCCAACGACGCCTCCAAATATCCTGATGACAGTTTCCCCAACATGAAGGAGCGAGCGAGCGTGAAGAAATTCAACTTCCCATATCTTCGCGACGAAGCGCAGAGTGTAGCTCGTGCTTACGGCGCAGAGAGGACTCCTGAAGTCTTCTTGTTCAACAAGAATGGCATTCTGCGGTACCATGGAACGATCGACGATAACTATGATGATCCGAAAGCCGTCAAGCAACACTACCTTCGTATGGCCCTCGACGCTGTGCTTGCGGGAAACTCAGTCTCGACCGATGAGACTGAGCCTGTAGGCTGTTCAATAAAATGGAAGTAATCTCAATTCGATATTCACTAGGTCTGATCCAAATTCTCTGTTAAGGGTTCTTACGAAGTTTCTTCTGAACGCTTTCACTCGTCAATTCTCTGATGGCATCGGCCGCTATCCATCGAGCAGATTTTGAATTCTTCTTTTGAATCCTCCTTGCCGTTTTGAGGGCGAGGAAGTTTAGCCGCATGTTTCTTTTTCCGATCTGTCTTAGCGCCCAATTGGTAGATTTCCTGACGAAGTTCCTATCATCAGTGGACTCTCGTTCGATTATTGGAAGAAAGTTTAGAAATTGTGCGTTGGTGGAGTTCTTGTCGTGTACGGCTAAAGCTGCCATGAGAGCGAATGCGGCACGTTTTACAAACTCCTCATTTCTTGAACTCCATTTACGCGCCACCTGAAATGCATGCGCGGTTTTGTCAAAGAGGTTGCTGCAGCATTGATCGCACACGTCCCATGAATCAAAATCTTTCACCCAACTTTCCATTTGCGTTTTCGTCACTTCTTTCGGATCATCGATCATCGCAGCGAGTATCCTCGCTTCATGAATTTTGGATGCCCACAGTTTCTGGGCCAGAGGATGGTCTGGTCCTATTTCTTTCGCAATTTTTCTAATGACAGGGATGGATACTCCGAGGGTATTTGTGGGGTTGATGCCAAACCGAGCCATGCCCTCGACTGCGTCGGCGTTTGAATGAGCTTTCAAGTGGTCGACAACTTCGTCGTAATTCATCTTTCCACACAATTTCTGATGTGTTAGGTGTCTTCTCTATATAGTTGGACGCTGGACAATGGTCACTTCTGCTTGGAGGCTCTACGCTTGGTGCAGGGTGTCAAAATGAAGATGGGCGAATGGGATTTTCGCTTGCATACGGGGAACTCGAGGGTAGGCGTGGTCTTGGTTCATGAGATTTTCGGATTCGATGAGTATGTCGATTCTGTTGCCGAGCAGCTGTCTCAAGAAGGTTATTGGGCAGCAGCGGTGGACCTCTTCCGCGGCAAATATGCTTCCAGCCTTGAAGAGGGTTTCAAATTTCGGGCAGCTCTGAAAGAAGCCGATATCCTGGATGCACTAAGCTCTGGACTTGCCATGCTAAATGACAAAATTGGTGAGGGTGCGAGGGTTGGTTCGATGGGTTTCTGCATGGGGGGAAGTGTAGCATTGCTCGGAGCATGTAATCTTGACTTCCAATTCTGCGTGGATTACTACGGACTCATTGAGGACGCGGAAATGGTGGCGGGGCTGAAGGGACCACTTGTACTGATGCTGGCGTCGGAGGACGAGCGGGTCACACCTTGGACCTTTGAACATTTACTCCCAGCGGCAACTAGGCTCAAGAAGAGAGTAGACGTGCACCTCTATCCAAACGCTCGCCACGCGTTTCACCGTCCCAATTGGGAAGGCCATAACTCCGAGGCAGCGAAAGATGCCTGGGAGAAAACTCTGTTATTCCTCTCCCAATTCAAGTAATGTTTGTAGCGGCTACCTGTTCGATAGCGTGCGGAATTCGATCCCACCGATCAACTTTGAAAATCCGAGGCATCTCAAGGGTGTTTCTGTTCCAGGGCCGGAGGTAGAGAACGCCTGAACCATGCAGCCTGGATGCCAGAAGCGTCATGAGTTCTGAAGAGTCATCGATGTACCAGTCGTAGTGCAGATCGAGTTTTGCAGTCGTGCTGTTATCTGTTCGAACGAAGGATTCGAAAGGTATCCTATGGTGCTTGAGCCAAGAGTTCGCCTGTGGGACAGTTGCGGAACTTCGCCCAGTCACTATGTCAACAGTACCGAATCTTCCCAGCCTGCCTACTTTTGCATCGAGATTTTCCTCGGTTGGAGGAAGTGTCTCCCAAGAAAACCAAACCTCGTCAAGAGCCCTGAAAAACTCATCCTTCGTGATCCCAGCAATTTCCCAAGCTCGCCAGCGAACAAAAGACTCCACGGTAAGTGGCGTATTTCGACGTGAGTTTAGGATCTGACAAACGGACACCATTGTGTCCGCCAACACTCCATCCAAGTCCACTCCGATACGCATCCTGATTTATCACCTGCGGGGCACAGCGGAGACCATGATCATCACAGACTACCTGTCCTACTCTTGATTCAGAAATCCGGCCGCCTTCAGCTGTTCGATCGTTGACTGCAGAACGTGTTGGGGGAGCGCGAGGTCTTGAGCTGCCTGGGAAATGGATATTGTCCCATTATGAGAAACAATGTAGTCAAGAACGTTTCGTTCAATGCCTGCCTGCGGTGCGGGCTCTCGCGATGGCGTGGAGATTATTTGATGGGTCTCTTGTTGTGTTCCGCAATTTGGGCAACGCATGGTTCCGACGGGCATGTTGAAGCCACATGAAGCGCAAGGATGGGGTGCTATGGGGTAATAGACGTAGACCTGTCGTGACGGGGGCTGCTTCATTTTGTCGAGCAACCCCTGAGCTTTGGCCCTTAGCTCTTTTCCCATTCCCAGGATGGCGACAGTCAGAGTATCGTTCGCGCGCGGGTAGCCGCAGAAGTCGCAGCTGTAGTTGCGTCCGTCGAATCGCAGCACGTAACCGCACCGAGGACAGCGTCCTGAACGTTGCAAAGCCTAGCCAGTGCGAATACGAGGTGGCTAGGTGTATTATCCATTGCTGCTTGCGAGATGGAGTCAAGGCATCGATTCCAAGTCTTTGACCTCTGCGTGTATCCTCGCAAGGTATGACTCAACAGTCAGATTTCTTGTCTTGGCGAGCTTGCGAATCGCGTTTTCCACGCCAGTTCCATGCTGAATGGCTTTCTTTCGCCTATCTGCAATATCCTGGGGTAGTCCAAGACCTTCTGCAACGGATCTGAGAACCCATTTCCTCGTTACATCGTTGCCAGGCCTGACCTTGTATTCCGATGGAATCGTTAACGAGAAACGAATCAAATCCAAGTCGGCGAATGGCGTTCTGAGCTCGACTCCGAATGGAGCGGTGGCCTGTTCGTCTCTCTCATAGTTAACTTGGGAGGCATCGACTACGCTCTGATACAGTGCTTCGACAAGCGCGCTCCTTCCCTGTGTGTCGAGTATCTTTGCGTACTTGTAGTATCCTCCATAGAGTTCATCGCTTCCTTGACCGCACAACATCATAGTGAATCCGCGTCGGGCAGCCACCTTAGCTGCCCAGTGCAGCGGTACAGCTACGCTCACCTTCATCAAATTCGGCTCCTCGATGAGCCAGACCACCCGCCGCACGTATTCTTCAAGTGAATTCGGATCAAATTGCTCGATGCTGACCGGTAGATCAATCTCGCGAGCGTACTTTTCAACAGTCGAAAGCTCGGACGAACCTGTAAGTCCCACGCTTACGAGTTCAACCTCACAATCGTTCTTCGCGAGTGCCGCCGTCACTGCGCTGTCTAGGCCGCCGGAAAACGCCACAGCCGCTTTGTCAATGGTTCTTGTGATTCTCCGAACGGACCGTTTCAAATGGCGTGTCAGGTACGATCTTGCTTCCTCAAAAGTCATCGGTCTTTCTTGGGAGTTCTTGAATCGGAATAGCCTGGTTCTTTTGATTCCGAGCTTGCTGATTGAAAGTAGGTTTCCAGGAGGAACGCGCTTGACGTCTTTGAACCCCATTGCCCACAGGGCTTTCCGTTCCGAAGCAAAGGCCGCCAAGCTGCGGCGTTCAGCGTAGTACAATGGTTTCAAACCATTTGGGTCTCTGAACGCAAACATCCTGCCCTGTCTCAGCCCCAATGCCGCGCATTCGCCGGGCTCAGACATCAGATCGCTTACTGCCTCGTGAGTTGTGTATTTGTCGAGGCGCCTGTGGGCGAACCTCACTGGGTTCTGACGCTGGAAGAAGGATCCATCGAGCGCGAGTGTACATCTATCCGATTCCAGGAAATGCGTTTCGAGACCATCATTTGATGCACATCCGATCGCCCAACCCGCACGGTCGTCTTCCATGGCTCGGGTACTCGTATTTGTTCCGCGATGTCTGAGGGCCAAAAGCATATTCTCGACGTCTCTTCTCACGTTCTCAGAGCTTCCGTAAACCCCTGCGATAGCCCCCAAAGATCATCGATTCGTCTTGGTCTGCTAGCTGCATATTAAAACGCAGATGAAATGCAACTGCGGTTCCCAGAATATTTCTTGGTTTAGTGAGATTGTGGATGTTCGTGATGTCGATCTATCTTGCAACACAGTAAGGGGGAAATGTATACTTCTCCTCGAAAGGAGCTCCTGCTTTAGTGGGTTCTATGACCTCTCCTGGAATGAATCGAAAACACTTGTAACAACGCTCGAACCCACCCAGTTTTATACTAACTGTTAATGTTAGGACCTTCAGGTCATTGGGATGCCAATTCTCCCCATCGACACGGGTCGTTACGGCAGTGCAGAGATTCGGAGAGTTTTCGAGGAAGACACGAGATTCCAGAAAATGCTCGACGTTGAGGCGGCGCTGGCGTGGGCGCGGGCTCAGGTCGGCGACATTCCTCATGAGGCCGCTCAAGAGATCATCCATCAAGCGTCAACAAAGGTTGTCACAATTCAACGCATTCACGAAATCGAGAAGGTCGTCGATCATGAAGTAATGGCGCTCGTGGAGGCTTTAGCCGAAGTTTCCGGTAAGAGCGGGGGGTATGTACATCTGGGGGCTACCTCCGCTGACATTCTGGATACTGCACTCGCACTGCAGATGAAGGATGGGTTGGATGTTATCGCAATGAAGTTGGACAAACTTGAGCAGGTGCTCTTGGACCTTACAAGACGGTACCGAGACACGTTGATGATTGGCAGAACCCATGCTCAGCATGCGCTTCCGATGACTCTCGGCCTGAAATTCGCAGTTTGGCTGCGCGAAACTGCTAGGCACGTCGAACGCCTATCCCAATGTAGGCAACGTGCGCTCGTGGGGAAGATGAGTGGCGCCATAGGGACGATGGCAGGTTTCGGCAAGAACGCACTGGAGATTCAGGAGCTGGTAATGAAACGCCTGGAACTAAGGGCGGCAGAAGTCACAAGTCAGATTGTGCAACGAGACAGATACGCAGAACTGATCTGCCTGTTCGCAATTGTGGCGAGTTCGTTGGACAAGTTCGCTACCGAGGTCAGAAACTTACAGAGGCCTGAGATCGATGAACTCTCCGAACCATTCGAGGTCGGAAAGCAAGTCGGCAGCTCCGCAATGCCTCAGAAGAAGAATCCTTGGAGAAGTGAGAATATTTCGAGCTTGGCCAAGCTCGAACGCAGCTTAGTCGGCCCAGCCCTCGAAGGTATCGTCACCTGGCATGAGCGAGATCTGTCACAATCCGCCTCCGAGCGGTTCATCATTCCTGAAGCCTTCATCCTGCTTGATCACATGTTGAGTTCAATGATTCGAATACTAAGTGGCCTACGAATCAATGAGCTTCGCATTCACGAGAACCTGATGAAGTACAAAGATCCCATGATGTCAGAATCCGTGATGATCGCTCTCGTGAACAAGGGCATGCCACGCCAAGAAGCTCACAGACTGCTCCAACAATTGGTCTTCAAGAGCCAAGAAGAGAAAAAGAGCTTCAGCGAAACTCTGATCCATGATACGACTGTGGTCAAGCATCTGACGGAAGAAGAGGTGAGCGCTGCCCTTGAACCAAAGTCGTACATCGGTATGTCGCCTATGCTTGTCGATGCTGTAGTGAAGAACACCGCAGCTGAAAGACGAGCACGTGGGTTGCAGGACTAGACCGTGTCCTTTCCTCGGTAGTCTGTTAGCAAGCTCTGTTCAGTTGTCTCGGCGGTTTTGGAGTTCAACTTTTCCCATTCTTCGGCCTTGATCAGACCGCCCACCTGCTCCTTGATCTTCTTAGCCAGGGAAGGTCCGATGAGTGGGACTTTCATGAGATCGGTCACGGACGCGTGCTTCAACTCGTCTAGACCTGTGAAACCAGCATTGAAGAGACCTCGTGCTCTGACGCGGCCGATTCCCTCAAGTTCAACAAGGGGAACCAGTTCAGGCTTGACCCCTTTAGCGCATCGAATCTGCAGTTCATATGTGGGTTTGAGCAGATCCTTATGACCGAAGAGCTCTGCGAGTTCGTAGGTTGCGTGGAGTAGCCATTTTGACGTGTCGATCATCCTGAGGATGTCGCCGGGTTCCACTTTGTGAACTTCGAGGATGCCATCTTCACTCGTCTCGTTGATCCATTCGTAAAGCACCCTTGCGCATTTTACCTCTGAGAGGAATTCTTCGTAAGTTATCCCGCTTGTATCGCCATAGTACTCAGGAACTTCACACATGAACTCCTCCTCATGCTCCTTTGCGAACAGTTCCAGCATCTCATCCTCCCCCCGCCGTGGGTAAAGTTTCGGTGCTATGTCCGGAGTTCTCGAAATTAGGTGCAGGAAGCTGACTTCCGACAGGTGTTTGGCACGAGTGTAAAGTCCATCTCTAAGGACTACGGCCGATACTGGATCAATGTAAAGTTCAGAAACCCGACGCCCGAACCTCGTGGCGCTCAAATCCTCTCCTTCGAACTCAACCATCTGCTCCCGGCTTAGAAAGTGGAGGATGTCGCCGAGTTTTGACCGAATCATCTTCGGGTCGTACTGGAATGCGTAGAAGGTCTTAGCGAAGAACTTGGTCAGGCCTTCCTCACTTGTAGCAAAGCGTGTGGCTATGGTCGCAAGTACGTGAGGGCGTAGGACTTTTTCAGCTCCGAGTTTTGACCATATCCTCTCAGGTTCAGCGACGACGTAGTTCTTCATCAAGTAGTCCTGTTCATCATGTGTTCGTGCGATGAGAATTGCTTCACCGAACTTGTCGTATTTCGGACGACCGGCACGTCCGCAGAATTGCTTGTATTCAAGAACAGAGATGGGATAACGACCATAGCCTGGTTCGTAACGTTCGTAGCTGCTGATGATTACTGTTCGAGCGGGGAGATTTACTCCAGCCGCTAGAGTGGGTGTGGCCGAAAGAATCTTGAGTTTTCCAGTCTTGAAGGCGTCTTCAATAATCCTTCTGTGTCCGCCAGCCAAACCCGCGTGGTGGAAGGCAGCCCCATTCAGAACTTGTTCCGCGAGTGTCTCTCCTAATCGCGTCCTTTCACCAGTGGATAGAATGCGTTGAGCGATATTCTCCAATCCTCTTCGGTCTGGTCTCGGCAGATGCCTTCTGAGCAATGCCGAGGCTTTTCTCCCGAGTTCAACTGCTGACCGACGAGTCTCAGCGAAGATCAGCACCTGTCCGCCTTCTTTTATTACGTCAATTGCAGTGTCAAAAATCGGATTCGCATCGGTGTGCGGGATGAATCGTGACGATCCGTCCTTGAATTGAACTTGCCCGTCACAATAGACACCTTCACGGAGTGGGACGGGGCGCCATTCCGTGGTGATTTGAGTGGCGTTCAACCATTCTCCGATCTCAGTGGCATTCTTTATTGTGGCGCTGAGAGCCACTACCTGTACTTTCGGATTGACCTTGAGCAGTCGTGTTAGAACCACTTCAAGGGTTGGTCCTCGGTTCGCCTCGGTTAGCAAGTGGATTTCGTCAGCTACTACAACTGAAATATCTGCTATCCACGGCGTGCGGTGACGGAGCAGCGAATCGGCCTTCTCGTTCGTTGAGATTATGATGTCGAAATTTGAGAGCTGTATATCGGAGCTGTCGTAGTCTCCGCTCGTGAGGGCGACTCTGATCTTTTGGCCGGGCGCCTTCTCCAAGGTAGAATATTTGAGGAAGTCTTCGTATTTTTCACTTGTTAATGCACGGAGAGGGGTGAGATAGAGCGCTTTTCCACCTTTCTCCAAAATTGATTTCAGAATTACGAGTTCAGCCACAAGCGTCTTGCCCGAGGCGGTTGGGCTTGCGAGAACGATGTTCTTCCCTTCAAGAACCCCCGCTTCAATCGCGTCTTTCTGTGGCGGATACAAAACATCATATCCAGTTTTCACCAAGACTGCCTTGACTGCGTCGGGAATGGAAAGTTCTTCGACACGCATAGGCGGGAAACTTCTGCCGTGCTGTTATGCTGCTGCTCGCTTTAAGTGGCCAGGTTTTGGAGAGTAGAGTATTCCCTCCCTAACCAATTGCCCAACCAGTCTCCGTGCCTCTTCATCGGTTATGTCCACTTTGCGTGACAGGGCTTGGTAGAGAGTCGGTTCCTCGACGATCCCGAGCTGCTTTTCCAAGTCGACGAACGTGCTCAGGATGACTTGCATTTTGTCTCGGAGGCTCTTGGGCTTGCCAGTCATGATCACATCAATGTCGACCTTACCTGTAGCGGTGTCGATGCCCACATCTTGGAGTGACAGCGTCATCAGTCGGATTATTGCATGTGAGTCTTCTGGTTCTACCCTATCCCGGAGAAAACTCCGCGCCCTAGCTTCAGCCAATCTGACCAACGCTTCTAGTTGTCTCGGAGTGATGGCTACTGGCGATTCTGTTGAGGCGGATAAGGATCGCATCTTCAAGTAATACTGCCGAATGTCAATCACAGCCTCTTCGGTCAAGATCGGTTCGACCCGTTTGGCGTAGGCTATGTACTTTCTCAGAAGCTCAGGTGTCAAGGGAGGTTCCTCAGGCGGGGACTTCAGTCTATGCAATGTTAGGATGTGGTCTGACATTCTTCTGTCTGCGTCAGGGTCAGGTGTGTCTTTCATGATGAATAGAAGGTCAAAACGTGACAGGAGAGTCACAGGGAGATTGATGTTGTCCGTAATGTTTCTGTACGGGTCGTATCTGCCTAAACTTGGGTTTGCGGCCGCGAGGACAGCCGCTCTTGCGTTTAGTGTCGCAACTATTCCGCCCTTGGCAACGCTGACCGTGTGCTGCTCCAGGGCTTCGTGTATGGCCACTCTGTCTTCTGGACGCATCTTGTCCATTTCGTCTATGCAAGCTATTCCTTTGTCGGCCAACACCAGGGCACCGGCCTCCAACACCATTCCGCCAGACTTCTCACGAACCACTGCTGCAGTCAGACCGGCTGCGGTCGTTCCGCGCCCGCTAGTGTACAGACCGCGAGGAGCAATTCTCGATACGTATTGTAGCAATTGGCTTTTGGCCGTTCCAGGGTCTCCTACGAGCAGTACGTTGATTTCGCCTCGTATTACGACTCCGTCGGCCAGTCGCTTTGGAACTCCTCCGAACAGAAGGTAAAGGACGGATTCCTTGAGATCGCCATATCCATAGATGGACGGGGCGAGTGAAGCTATGAGCTTGCGGTGGATGAAGGGATCCTTTGCGAGCTCGCGGATCTGTCGCTCATCCTCCGGAGTTATCTCCACGACTTCAATTTCTTTTCCAACTACGTCAACATAGTTTGCGTCAAGGAGGAGTTCAAACGTCCGCAGTCTTGCTTTGCGTCCCGCATACTCTTGTTGGGCTCTTGCAATTCCACTGATGGAGACTCGATCACCTGGACGCGCAATGTCCACGAGGTCTTCTGAGAGTTTAATGTCCATCGCACGCGGCAGCTGACCGGGAGGAAGGTCTTCCGGACGTTCCTGGATGCGAATTTCCTGAGAGTTCATGAACGTTGACTGCTTTTCCATGAACTCAAATATCTTGGAACGGCAATGNNGAGCACAGACTCCTGGACCGCGCATCAACGTGCCGGCTTGTTCGACATAACTCATCGCGTTGCACTTGCGGCACTGAAAAGCCGCTTTGATCAGAAGTGGCTTGACGGAAGTTGATCGAACGATGATCCCATCGATGAGCAGCAGCCTAGCTATGTTCTCAGATCCGATCTTGCGGAGTGAATTTCGCTCAGGAAGTTTTCTGAATCTTATCCGAATTCGTTTGATCATCTCCGCGTATTCGGGATCCTCGATCTTCAGCTGTGCCCAAGCGCTTCGGTCTAGATACTCCAAGTACTCGTCAGGTTTGTCAAGAACTAAGCGCGCCAAAGCTGAGTCAAATGCGATGAGGTCGTCAAAATCGACAACTAGCGATCTAGCTCCGGAAAGAGCTACATGTCCAAGCCGTTTCCTGTATTTGTGATCGCCATCGACAACGTATGATCGGAGGAAGTCCTGGAAACGTTCATCGGGCTTCTCAAGCGTCGTCAAGTCTTCCCCTCCAATTCGAGAAGTTTGGCTTTCCATTCTTCGATCGTCTTGTTGAGGATGGAATAGAGCGCACGTTCTTCGAGAGTCAGTCCTTGGAGCAGCTCTTCAGTAGGTGTTGGCGAAGCGGCAAGCGAAACTATCTTGCGAATCCTAACGTTGACGATGTCGCGGAGCAGCGTTTCTGTTCTCTCAAGTTCCCGCAATTTCACTTGATCTTGTCTGCTCAATTGACGAAGTTCGAATAGATGGCGCCTTAGCATGCAGTAGAAGTTGGGTTGGAGGGACGGCAGCTGCCTTGATGCAGGAATGGTTTCACGCCAATGAATCTTCGAGNNAATTGTAATCTATTGTATCCTCTTCCCTGAACCTTGCAAAACTCTGTTGAACGAGTTCCTTAGCCATCCAATATGGAACATCTATCTCCTGACCGACTTTAGCTGAAGACAGTTTAGCCAATCTGGACGTTTCAGGGATCTCTCGAGTAACGATGACTCTAATCTGTGAATTTTCGAAGTCGAAGTCTATGTCGTCCACTGTCATCATTGCTTCAGCCAAGAATGAAACACCAACTCTCAAGCAACTCCTTTGATCATCATTTAAGCACTTTATCGAGTTCTTCATTGTACGAAGTCGAGATTTCCTGTGGAGCGACGAGCGAGACAGGAGAGGCCAGTGAAAGTACAGAATGCGACTTAAAGGACGAAAAAGCAATTCACGAAAACTGGGCCAAGGCTTTTGAATGACGCATAGGAACTTGAGCTGCACTGGAAACTGAAGTGCAATTTGATGGAGCGCGCTGGTTGATTGAGTGAAAATGGGTTGATGTGGATCGAAAAGTATCGCCCTAAGCACCTTGGTGATGTTGTAAATCAGAAGGAGTCGATTGAAGGAATCAAAGCGCTGCTGAATACACCCGCCACCATGCCTCATCTCTTACTCTCTGGACC